>JARDZQ010000236.1 GCA_029240775.1 Rubrobacteraceae bacterium
CTTCCAAGCGAGCGCGACCAACGCGAGGGTGCTGTGGGCAGTGGTCTCCAGTGATGGCAGGCTGGCACGTGACAAAGGCGCACGCGATGCGAACAGGTTGAGCCGTGGTCACTACGAGGTGATATTCGAACGCAATGTTAGATCGTGCATATACGTCGCTACGATAGGATTGCCTGGCGCCGAAGGTGAGTCAGCACCGGGGCTGATATCGACGGCCGGACGTAATGGGGCTCGCAATGGGGTTTTCTTGGACACGCGGAACAGTTCGGGCGGTCGTGCGAGCCGTGGTTTTCACCTAGTGGTCAACTGCCCAGCTTGAGGGCTACATCCAGTGGGGCGAGAAGCTTCGGCTTGACTACCTTTATTCACCCGAGTGCATAGAAGGCGCATCCTCCGAAGTCCATATCCAGCATCCTGCCTAGCTCCGGTCCAAAGCGCCTCAGAATCGCCGCGACCACCCCCGGGATAGAACCGGCAAATCTCGTCCCAACGCCAAGACGAGGTCCGGTTACAATGGATGCTTTCTACACTCGCAGGCGTCGAAACGCTACAGAGCTGTTACGGCTCGAAAGTAGGCGAAACGAGAGAGCACAACCCTCGGTTCACCGCTCGAAGACACCCTCAGGAAGGCGCTTCGGAGATGAGCGGCGGTTCTGCGCGGTTGGAAGTGGGATGGAGGTTCATCCACTCCCCCAGCCCGAAGGCTTCGATGCTGGCGCTCACCTGGAGTGAGGGGTTACGCAGGACGAGGTGGCGAGCGTAGAGCGCGGAACGGACGGCGAGCTCGCGGGCCGCGTCAAGGTCGAGGAAGGTGATCCCTGAGAGGTCCACGAGGACCGGCTTCATCGAGTCGAGGATGCGGTTCAGGGTCTCCCGCAGGTCGTGCAGGGCGAACAGGTCAAACTCGCCCCACAGCTCAACCAGTGTAACCGATCCGTAATCCCGTACCTCGATGCCGTACAAGCTCTCACCTTCCCGAACGCCGGTGGATCTCCCCACGAGCATGCTACCACTTGCTATGAGACTCACGGGGCCCCGTTAGGGTTACGGTGTGCGCTAGGACACACTGGATAAACTCGGGCATTGACGGCTATCTCAGGACCCTGGGCTCTGCTATCGTATCCTTAATATTAGGACCGCGTCGGGAACGTACCTCCGACCGTCGCGCGAAGGGAGTCATTCTCTGAGACACAAGGACCGAGATCTCGTCCGCGCAGCCTCCAGGGGCGACGTCGAGGCCTTCGCGAAACTCGTTAGGGATCACTCGAGTCTCGTACATAGAGTGGCTCTTCGCATACTTGGAAAAGACGACGCCCAGGACGCGAGCCAGGAGGTCTGGGTCAGGGTCTGGAAGAACATAAGGAACTTCAGGGGAGAGAGCGCCTTCACCACCTGGCTGTACAGGATCACGGTGAACACCTGCCTGAGCCTCCGCCAGAAGGAGGCGCGCCGGGACGAGCGCGAGCTGCGCGACGAGATGCCGTACCTGTCCGAGCCTACGGGTGGTGACGCGGACCCCGAGGCGGCGGCGTTGAACGCGGAGCGCCGCGAGCAGATAGAGGCAGCCCTCGTGCACGTGCGCGCCGAGCACCGCGCCGCGCTGGTATTGAGGCACATGGAGGGCCTCTCCTACGCCGAGATAGCCGATGTACTCCAGGTCCCGGACGGGACGGCCAAGGGCTGGGTCAGCCGGGGCCGGGCTGCGATGCTCGTCGCGCTCGCCGAGCAGAACGGCCTCCACAGAAAGCGGGAAGCCGGGGGATGACGCCGGTGGCCGGGGTAGATCGGTGGGAGGTGCTCGAGAAGATCGGGGCCTACGCCGCGGGCGAGCTCGAGGGCGAGGATGCCCGCGAGGCGGAGCAGCAGATCTTCGACAGGCCAGACTACCGGCGCCTCGCCGAGTCCTACGCCCGGATGCTGGTCATGCTCTCGACCCTGGCCAGCGAGGAGGTCGAGGCGCCAGAGGTGGTTATCAGCTACGCCATCAGACGGGCCTACGTCTCGGCTTTCCTCAGGCAGGCCGAGACGTTCATAGGCGCTCTGGGCCGGTCGTACCTCGACGCTTTGATCTATTATTTCGGCCTGCGACCCGTGAGGCGGGAGAGCTACGGAGGAGGGACCTGAGTGACCGCTATAGAACGCTTTCTCAGCGTGCTGTCCGAGTTCGTGCCCCGGCTGGTGGCCGCCGTGGTCGTGCTCCTGGCAGCGCTCGTCGTCGCGTTGCTCCTCCAGCGCCTGATATCCCGATTCCTGGAGGAGCTCGGCCTGGACGAGCTCTTCGAGAGAACCGGGGCCGCGAACTCTCTCTCGCAGCTCGGCTACGAAGGCGGGCCCTCGCGCCTGCTCGGCTTCGTGCTCTTCTGGGGCGTCATCCTCACCGGCGTCGCCGGCTCTCTGAGCGTCCTCGGCCTCTCCTCGCTCGAGCACACGATGGATCAGATCGTCAATCTCTCGGGCCGCGCGCTCGTGGCGCTCGTCATCCTCATTGCCGGGGTGATGAGCGCCGGGTGGCTAGCCGAGCTCGTCGCCCGCGAGGCGGAGGGCGCGGGGCTTCGCGGCCCGAACGTCTTCAGGCGCGTCGTGTTCTCGGCCGTGGTCGCAGTGGCGGCGCTCCTGGCCGCCGAGCAGATCGGGCTCGAGACCTACGTGCTCATCCTGCTCGCCATAGTCGTCCTCGGGACGGTCGGACTCGTCGCCGCCCTCGCCCTCGGCCAGGGGCTTGCCCTCCTCTCCGGCAATATAGCCGCAGGCCGCTACGTACAGGACGGTACCCGGGTAGGAGACGTCATCTCCGTGGACGGCGTCGAGGGCACCGTCGAGGAACTCGGATACGCCTCGATCACCATCCGCTCCGAGGACGGCCACCTTTACCGCATCCCGAACCGGACTCTCCTCGAGAACGTCGTTCGGAAGCGAGCGTAGACTGCGGGCTACGCTCGCAGCTTTCAGCCGTCAGCAAGAAACGCCCGCGAAGACACCCGTAGTCGGGTTCACTCTCCCAACCTACGCCCGATGTTACAAAAACAGGCGCGCAAGGAACATAGTCGAGGATCTCGCCGGAAAGGGCGCAAGTATCCTCATCAGGGGTAGCTACGGCAGAGGGAAGCTGACCACTGGCAGCTAGCGACGAAGGAGCGGCCATGAAAAAGCGCAAGACCGGCGACCCGGCCCACGACGTCCTCGGCTACGAGCGGCTGCCGCTCGACGCCATCTTCAGGCCCGAGACGGTAGCCGTAGTCGGGGCGAGCGACCGGCCAGGGAGCGTGGGCCGCACGATCATGTGGAACCTCATCTCCAACCCCTTCGGGGGGACAGTCTACCCGGTGAACGAGCGGCGCCAGAACGTCCTCGGCATAAAGGCATACCCGAGCGTCTCCGAGGTACCAGAGCGCGTGGACCTCGCGGTCATCGCTGCTCCGGCGCCGGCGGTGCCGGGGATCATCCGCGAGTGCGTGGAGTCGGGGGTGGGGGGCGCGATCATCATCTCCGCCGGCTTCAAGGAGACGGGCCCCGAGGGCGCGGAACTGGAGAGGCAGGTCCTCGAGGAGGCGCAGCAGGGACGCATGCGCATTATCGGCCCCAACTGCCTCGGGGTGATGAACCCGCTGACGGGCCTCAACGCCACCTTCGCCTCCGGCATGGCCCGCCCCGGGAACGTCGGGTTCCTGAGCCAGAGCGGGGCGCTCATGACCGCCATCCTGGACAGGAGCTTCATGGAGAACGTCGGCTTCTCGGCCTTCGTCAGCGTGGGCTCCATGATGGACGTGGGTTGGGGGGACCTCATCTACTACCTCGGCGACGACCGGAAGACAGAGAGCATCGTTATCTACATGGAGTCGGTCGGCGACGCCCGCTCTTTCCTCTCGGCCGCAAGGGAAGTCGCCCTTACCAAGCCGATCATCATAATCAAGGCTGGCCGCACCGCCGCCGCCTCGCAGGCAGCCGCCTCCCATACCGGCTCCCTGACCGGCTCCGATGAGGTGCTCGACGCCGCCTTCAGGCGCAGCGGGGTGCTGCGGGTGGAGGAGATCTCCCACCTCTTCGACATGGCCGAAACTTTGGGCAAACAGCCGCGGCCTAAGGGCCCGCGCCTGACGATTCTGACTAACGCTGGCGGCCCGGGGGTGCTGGCGACCGACGCCCTCATAGCCGGCGGTGGCAGGCTCGCGGAGGTCTCACCGGAGACGATGCGAGAGCTGGACGAACTCCTCCCCGCCCCCTGGAGCCACAACAACCCGATTGACGTCCTCGGCGACGCCGACCCCGAACGCTACGCGAAGAGCCTGGAGATGGCGGCGAAGGACCCCGAGAGCGACGGTCTGCTCGTCGTCCTCACGCCC
>JARDZQ010000237.1 GCA_029240775.1 Rubrobacteraceae bacterium
GACTGCGACCTCCCGGTAGTCCAGCCCCACGTCGGCGGGCGTCCGCTCGATAGGTCTCCTGGCCGGCGCGGAGAGCCGGGCCGCCACCACGTACCCGATGACCAGGTACGCCACGACGCAGACCGCCGCGACGGCGAGAGCCCAGAGAGATACGCGCGTCACCGCCCGTGCCTCCCGTGCCGGCGGTCCGCGCGCAAGGCGGCTACCGGAGGCTCTCCCAGAACGGCGCGAGGGTCTTGCGGGCGGTCTCGACAGGCCGCCCGCCGCCTGCGTACTCCCAGGCCGGGCTCTGCCCTTGCTCTACTCCCAGGATCGTCGCGGCCAAGCCTTCGGTGAGGGCGGCGAGGTTGTATCCGCCCTCCAGAACGAACGCGAGCTGCGGCGCCTCGATCTCTCTCGCGAGGGCGGCGAGCGCCGCGGCGAAGCGCCCGAAGGAGGCATCCTCCAGCGACATGCCTCCCAGAGGGTCGTTCCTGTGAGCGTCGTATCCGGCGGAGATCAAGATCAGAGCCGGGTCGAACTCCCGCAGCACAGGCAGGAATACCCCGGCGAAAGCCGCCGCGTAGACCTCCTCCCCCGAACCCGCCGGCAGCGGCACGTTCACGGTCAACCCCGCCCCTTCGCCCTCCCCCACCTCGTCTGTCCAGCCGGTCCCGGGATAGAAGGGGCTCTGGTGCGCCGAGAGGTAGAGCACCTCGCCGCTCTCGTAGAAGATGTCCTGGGTACCGTTGCCGTGGTGGACGTCCCAGTCGAGGACCGCCACCCGCCCGGCCCCGCGCGAGAGGGCGTGCTTCGCCGCGACCGCGACGTGGTTGGTCAGGCAGAACCCCATCCCGGTCGCCGTCCCAGCGTGGTGGCCGGGAGGCCGCGCTATGGCGAAAGCCGCCTCCCCAGAGAGAGCGCTCTCGACCGCAGAGCAGGCGGCCCCACCCGCCAGGCAGGCCGCCTCCCAGGAGTGCTCGTTGACGCCCGTGTCCATGCTGAGGAAGCCAGCTCCCTGAGCGGAAAGTCGCTTCAGGTGTCCCAGGTAGGCGGGAGCGTGGACCCTGGCGAGGACTTCCTCATCGGCGGGACCGCAGGTACACCACTCGACAGGCGCCCCCTCCCGCTCCGCCTTCCCGGCTCCGGCTAGCGCCGCCGGGAGCCGCTCGGGAGCCTCCACCCCGGCCAGGCCGTTGACGTGAAGCTCCGATGCGGGATCGCTGTAGACGCGCAAGTTTCCTTCCAGCGTTCACCTTACGTATGATGCGGCCTCATTATCGTGGTCCCGACTCCTCCGCAGCAAGCCAGCCTATGCGCGGGTCGACCCGGGACCGTCTCTATCCTCCAGGATCTCCTCGATGTCTCGGGCGGCCTTTGAGATCACCTCCCGGACGCGGCGCAGCTTCTCCCGGTCCATGCGCCCCTCGCGCATCTCGCGCCCGAAGCGGCTGCCGAGGCCCATCATCTGGTGCTTGATCTCGTGCATCTCGCGCCCGACCTCGGGGTCCCAGCCCCCGCCAACCCGGCCCCAGATGTCCTCGACGGAGCTCCTGTTCTCTCCCAGGAACCTTCGCCCCTCGGCGGTGATCTCGTACACTTTCTTGCCGTCGCGCTGCGTTGCGGCCACGTAACCGAGGTCCTCGAGCATCTGCAAGGTCGGGTAGATGGAGCCGGGGCTCGGGGAGTAGAGCCCGCGGAAGCGCTCCTCGAGCGCCCGCATGACCTCGTAGCCGTGGGCAGGCCGGTCTTCGATGATGTCCAGGATGACGTACTTGAGGTCTCCTTTCTCGAAGACACGCCCCGGACCGAACCCGTGCCCCCTCCACGGACCCCGACCGAAGAACCCCTTCACCGCTCTTGGCCCGAACATACTCTCGTCTCCTTCTGCAATATCGGTCTCACGCCGTCAGCTCCCGCCGGTCCCCTTCCCAGAGCGCGTACCCGAGCCTCCCCTCTCTCGCACGCACCTCTATGTGCCCGTCCTTCGCCAGATCTGAGAGCATCCGGTCCGCCTCGGCCACGCCCAGCGAGGTCTCTAGCGCCGCCCGCGCAGCCGTGAGCTCCCCGTGCCGCGCTAACGCCTCGAGCAGCTCCTTCTCCTTGCGCCCGTCTTCTACCGGCCTTCGCGCCCGCTCCTCGAAGAGACCGGCCATACCCCGCACGAAGAGCCCGAGCGCCGGTACCAGGAGGAAGGGGATCATCCAGAAGAGAAAGAAGAAGGGGAAGTACTCGAACGCTCCAGCCATAGAGAAGAGGAGTATTCCACCAACCACGAGACCGAACACCAGACGCGCCGGCGGCCCGTGACGACCATGGCCTCCCGCACGTGACCTTATCCTACGCCCCCAGCCCACGTAGCCCATCCTGCCCGGACCGTACATCTCGCCTCCGTTCCACACGTACCGAACAGCTCGCCAGCAGTATATCACGATATATCGTGATATAGCGAAAAGATCTGATGCTGGATGTCTCCACCGAGGTCGGGGGGACTGGAGAGGTTTACGCGGCGGCGACCAATTCGTTTCGCCGGGGCTTTCCGGTTCTGCTACGGCGTCAGTCGGGACGAGCAGGCGCCCACGGGGAGGAAGCCCTGCTAAGGCAGAGAAGCTAATAGCCGAGTGTAGAAGAGCTGACGGTGCGGTTTTGCGGAGGCGATCCTGCTCGCGGTGCGCTTCAGGATCTACGCAGGCGCCAGGAGAAACGGCGGGGCTCGTCGGGATCCTCCTCGAGCTCGGATTCGACCGCCTTACGGAGGGACCTGAGCTGTCTGCTCACGCGGTTCGCCATGCTCTTTTTGGCTCGCGCGTAGCCTCGCACTTCGATATCCGTGCAGAACTTCGAGTACAGGTCTTCGGACCTCTCGATAAACCCTTCGACTCTCCTCCGGACACCAGGCTCCAGCCACATGGATCTCGCGAGGTAGCCGTTGGAGAGGCGGTCTATCAGGCTCGCGACCCGCTCCCTCTGGTCTTGCTCGTAGCGGCCGTCGGCGTACAGCGAGGCCCAGGCTACGAAGCCCCGGTAAAGGTCCGCGAGCAGGATTTGAATCTCTGCTGCCGCCCGCTGGCGGCGCTCTGTCCGGCCGCGCTCGGCCTGCGTGGTGCGCACGATAGTCCCCCTCCGGACTCGCCTCCGTCCACACTCACCCGCACAGGTTGTGGGTGGAGCGATAACGTAACACAACATGGGGTGTCTTTTCCATCGCGGAGGAGGAGGTCGCTGGGGTAAGCTTCATGTCGGCGCGAGAAGGGACGTATCGGATGGCGGAACGGGGGACGAATCATTGAAGACATTCGAGTGCGAGGCGATCCTCTTCGACCTGGACGGCGTGCTGGTGGACTCGACCGCGGTCGTGGCGCGCACCTGGCGCGACTGGGCGAAGGAGAAGGGACTCGACGCCGAGCGCATCCTGGAGGTCGCCCACGGGCGCAGGGCCGCCGAGGTGGTACGGCTCTTCGCCCCGGACCTGGACGCGGACGTCGAGGCGCGGGAGCTGGAACGGATCGAGGTCGAGGACCTGGAGGGCGTCCTCGAGATCAAAGGCGCCCGCGAGCTACTCTCGTCGCTCCCTCCGGATGGCTGGACCGTGGTCACGTCGGGCACGAGAGCCCTGGCCTCCAGCAGGATGGAGCACGTCGGCCTGCCGCTTCCGGAGCGGTTCGTGAGCGCCGACGACGTGGAGAACGGCAAGCCGCACCCCGAGGCCTACCTGAAGGGCGCCGAGGTTCTTGGCGCGCGCCCGGAGGAGTGCGTGGTCGTCGAGGACGCGCCCTCGGGCGTTAGCTCTGCGAAGTCCGCAGCCATGCGCGTCATCGCGGTCGCCGCCACCCACGATCAAGACGACCTCAGGGAAGCGGACGCGGTGGCGGCTTCTCTCGTGAGCATCCAGGCTACTCTGCGGGCAGCAGGCGGGCCGCGCTTCGAGCTGCGGGTAATGGGGTAGAGCGTGTCAGCAGGCGGCCTCCCTCCGGTCGGCAGCTTTCAGCACGCTTCGGCCTTATAAAGGCCTCGCATTCAGCATTTCAGGTTACAGCGCCGATGTTACCTTCCGTCTGCGTCTCTCCACAGGTGCTGTGATGGTACGCGCAGGGCGCGGTTGAACTTGCTCGAAGAGTTCTCCCAGGCGATGGCGGTGGTGAGCTCTACCAGGGAGTCGTCGTCGAAAAAGCGGCGCAACAGGGAGAAGAGCTCGTCGTCTACGTCCTCTTCGGTGATGGTCATGCGGTCGGCGTACTCAAGGGCCGCGCGCTCCCGCTCGTCGTAGAGGGGGCTCGTGGCGTACTCGTCCAGGGCGAGGATCTTCTCGTCGGGAACCCCCAGCTCGCTGCTCACGGCAGCGTTCAGATCCTGTCAGAA
>JARDZQ010000238.1 GCA_029240775.1 Rubrobacteraceae bacterium
CGTAGACCCAGCGTATGGTGTGCGGGCCGTGCTCGACGACGGTGGCCTCGGGATACAATCTCCCGATCGGGCTCTCGAGCGTGAGGCGGTAGCGGTCCTCGCCGAGCCTCTGTACGGCCTCGACGCCGACCATCCACTCCTTTGCGTTGCGGAAGTCCCCGATAAAGGCGGCGACCTCCTCGGCGGGTGCGTAGATGCGCTGATCGATGTCGAGCGAGCCCTCGGCCTCAGGCTTCATCCCCACCCCAGCTCCTCCAGCCTCTCCTCGTCGATGCCGAAGTGGTGCGCGATCTCGTGCACCACCGTGATCCGGATCTGCTCCTCCAGCTCCCATCGCGAGAAGTCCCGCTCCAGCGGTCCCCGAAATATCGTGATCTTGTCCGGCAACATCCCGTGGTACCCCGCGCCCCGCTGGGTAAGCGGCACGCCCTCGTAGAGCCCGTAGAGCGTCTCGTCCGGCCCGTCGGCCACGAGCGGCGTAGAGTAATCCGGCCAGTCGTCAACCACGATGGCCACGTTGTCCAGCAGCTCCGAGAGCTCCGGCGGCAACCCTCCGAGGGCCCTCTCTACCAGCTCGTAGAAGTCCAGGGTCTCCCTGTTCACGGGGATGATTGTACTTCAGAGCCGGGCGTCGTTTCGCTCGTATGGCATCCCCTACGCTAGAATTAATCGCTCGCTAGCAGTCCGACGAGAGGTGCGGTCTTTGAGTTTTTTGTCCGGTTCGCGTCCTGGGCGATGGGTCGTCTGGCTTATCTATCGCGGGCTCAACAAGCCGCTGCCGGTGGGGCACGCGGCGGAGTGGATGATGATCCCGGAGCACTCCGTGGATCAGGTTCTAGAGACCGGCGCCCTCCGCAGCCTCTATCCGCAGGACGTCCTCGAAGCCGCGCGCCGCATGGACCAACAGCGCCGCGAGCACGACGAACGGCACGCCAACAAGCCCTGAGGGACGGCGGTCAGGAGGCAGTATGCGACGCGGTTTTGGACCTTCAGAGTTCAGGCTCACTCTGCGCATGTTGCATAGTCTGCTATACAGTATTCATGATTGCATCTCGTCTTCGTCGGTAGCCGCACCGATGGCGTGCGATGTGGGGGCGAACGCCTTTGTCGATGAGACGGCAGTCGGTATACCGTTTCCGGAACCGGCCAGGCAGACAGCACGGTTCTGGCTCGCCATAAACGAACCTCCGCCGATAGTGAGGGGGGCTAAAGCTCCGACAGGTTAAAGCGGGTTTCTTGGGCTTTGAGCGACGTAGCCTGCATGGCGCTGATCGGCGAGGTCGAGATGGAACCATGCGCAGGCTTCAGGTTATACCTGATATTTAAAGCCTAGAGCCTTCTCGCTCGCATTGGAGGATGGGCTCGGCGAGGTCAAGGATATACTTCTCTCGTGGACCTTTTCGACGAATACGGCTCCGAGAGCCTCGCCCGCCGCGCCCCGCTCGCCGAGCGGCTGCGCCCCAGGACGCTTGACGAGGTGGTCGGACAGCCCCACCTGACGGGGGAGAGTGGACCCTTGAGGGCGGCGGTGGAACGGGGCAGGATCGGGTCGCTCATCCTCTGGGGGCCGCCGGGTTCGGGCAAGACGACGCTTGCGAGGGTGCTCGCGGGCACCGTCGAAGAAGAGTTCGTCCCCCTCAGCGCCGTGACGAGCGGGGTGAAGGACCTGCGGGCCGCGCTGGACGGCGCCCGTGAGCGCCTGAAGTACCAGGCGCGGGGGACGCTCCTATTCGTCGATGAGGTCCACCGCTTCAACAAGACGCAGCAGGACGCGCTCCTGCCGGCGCTCGAGGAGGGGCTCGTAGACTTTATCGGGGCGACGACGGAGAACCCTTCTTTCGAGGTGACAGCGCCGCTGCTCTCCCGCTCCCGCGTGCTGAGGCTGCTGCCGCTCTCGGATGAGGACCTGGTCAGGCTGCTGAGGCGCGGGACGGAGGAGCTTGGGGTGGAGGTCTCCCCCGAGGCCTGCGAATATCTGCTGCGGCTCTCGGGCGGGGACGGGAGGCGGTTGTTGAACGCGCTTGAGGTCGGGGCCTCCAGGGCCGAGCAGCGCGTCGAAGTGGGAGACATCGAGCGGGCGGTGGGTGAGAGGGCTCTGCGCTACGGGCGCGAGGAGCACTACGACGTCATAAGCGCCTTCATAAAGAGCGTGCGCGGTGGAGACCCGGACGCGGCGCTCCACTACCTGGCGAGGATGCTCGAGGCGGGGGAGGACCCCGTCTTCGTGGCCCGTAGGCTCGTGATCGTCGCCTCCGAGGACATCGGGAACGCGGATCCGCACGGTCTTCCCCTCGCGATGGCCGCTGCGCAGGCCGTCCGGCTTATCGGGATGCCAGAGGGCCGCATCCCTCTCGCCCAGGCGACGACGTATCTAGCGTCCGCGCCCAAGTCCAACGCTGCTTACGTGGCGATCGGACGAGCTCTCGAAGACGTGCGGCGTGGGAGCACTACGGAGGTCCCGCTTCACCTTCGCAACGCCGCGACCGGGTTGATGAAGGAAGAGGGCTACGGTGCCGGGTACCGCTACGCGCACGACGACGAGCCCGAAGGTATGAATGACCGCTACCTGCCGGACGACCTAGCCGGGCGGATATATTACGAACCAGAAAAGCGGGGAGCGGAGGGGGAGATCCGGTCTCGGCTCGAGCGCTGGCGCAGAGAGCGCGACAGCAGGTCCGACGGGTAGCTTGTCGAAGAAGGGGGAGGACAGGTGGATCGAACGCGAGGCGCAAGGTTCGCGGTGGGCCTCCTGGTCGCACTGGCGGTCGTCGGGTCGTGGTGGCGCAGGCATCCCTCGGCCTGTCCCTACGGGCTACGTCTCTCGCTCCGGGCGCCGCACCCGTTCATCACCAGGCGCGGGCTGCGCGAGATCCTGGCGCCCGCGCCCGGGGAGCGGGTGCTCGAGGTGGGGCCGGGAACCGGGTACTACAGCCTCGACGTGGCGCGCTGGATCAGCCCGGGCGGCATCCTTGACGTCCTGGACATCCAGCAGGAGATGCTGGATCACACGGCCCGCCGGGCGCGCGAGCGGGGCATCCCGAACGTGGTCCCCCAGAGGGGAGACGCGCAGGAGCTACCCTACCCCGACGCTACCTTCGACGCCGCCTTCCTCAACTTCGTGCTCGGCGAGGTCCCGAACGGGGACGCCGCCCTGCGCGAGCTGCGGCGCGTGCTCAAGCCGGGCGGACGCCTCGTCGTCGGCGAGGCGCTCCCCGACCCGCACATGGTCCCGTTCGAGAGCCTCAGACGGCGGGCCGAGGCAACCGGTCTGCGCTTCGAGCGCCGAAGTGGCGGACGGCCAGGGTACTATGCCCTTTTCACCGCCTAGAGCGTCTTGCAGCGAAGTTGGGCTGTACGGCAACATGGCAGGATGAACGCCTACTCCGAAGACTTGAGAAAGAAGATAGTCGAGGCCGTAGAGAGGGGATGCCCAAGACCGAAGCCGCCAGGACCTTCGGCGTGGGCATCTCCTCCGTCAAGCGCTACGTGGCCACCTACCGCGAGGGGAGGTCGCTGGTCCCGAAGAAGCGTCCCGGCTCCAAACCGAAACCAGATGAACGCGCGAGGAGGCTGTTAGAGAGCCACCTCGAGGAGCGCCCGGCCGCCACGCTGCCGGGCAGGCGCGCTCTACTGCCAGTGATCCTCCGAGACCAACTCGGCGGCCTTGTCCACCGCCTCGAGCAGGAGTTGCAAGGTGGCATCGTCGAACTGTTCGACCCGTCCGGACAGGCTGATCCTCGCGTCCATGCTGTCGTGGTACTTCACCTCCACCCAGGAGGGAGCTGCCGCCAGCACTTCGGGGTCCGGTCCGTCGTTGTCATTACGCACGAGCAAATCCGGCCGGAAGCTCTTCACCTCCCGGTGGACACCTTCAGGGTCGGCGCTTTTCACGTCGCAGTAGGCGCGGTTTCGGTGTATGGCGAGTGCCAGCGCCTCGCGGTACATGCGAGGCGCAACAGTGATCAAGATGCGCACGGTTTGGGCATGTCCCTTCTTTATGCGGTCAAACCTAGCTCAAAGGCAAGACCAAGTGTTCGATCACACGGTAACCTTACCGTGCCCAGAGCGAGCCGCACATCCTTGGTATCGCTCATCTTTCATTGGGGGAAATTCTCTACACGCACCTCTACTAGGCAAGTTGGTGAGCGGGCCCTGAGAGAGTAACTACTACACCAAAGCCAGATCCACTTCGGAGCCTCCTTCGGCTAGCACGGCGCGGAACCTTAGCCCTACCTGGTTTGTACGCTCTAAAGCGGTAGTCAATGTGAAGTTGGACCACCCCTGCGATATTTGAAAGCAAACTTTGCGCGGGAGCGTTCGGAACGCTTGACAC
>JARDZQ010000239.1 GCA_029240775.1 Rubrobacteraceae bacterium
TCACGCGTGGAGAGGTGGCAGAGTGGTTGAATGCGGCGGTCTCGAAAACCGTTACGTCGGTAATCCCGGCGTCGGGGGTTCGAATCCCCCCCTCTCCGCCCCCAGAGCTAGTCCGCACGCTCAGGCTTCCCCTCCGCTTCTCAGCACGTCCCCTAAAGGGGACTTTCAGCAAGCTGCCCGATGGGCAGCATGTCAGCATTTCAGCAGGTCGTTTCTCTAGCCACGGCCCGGCACGCCGTCCGAACGCTCGCGCAAAGCGCGCCGGGGTAGGCCCGAGAAGGAAGAAGCTGAAATGCTGACGAGCGACAGCCGCAGGCTGGAGCGTGCTGAAAGTCCGCGAAGCGGGCGTGCTGAGCTAGACTGCGGGCTATGACCTGGCTGTTGGAGATCTAGGCGTGCGTGGGGATCGAAGGGCCGACGTTCGGGATGCGGTTCTGATCACGGCGGCTGTTTGGGTACTTGCGCTCGCGCTGTGGCTGGACGTGCGGTTTATGGGTGGGATCCTGGGGAGGATCTCGACCGACACGATGGCGATCCACGGGGACTTCGATACGTTCTGGCGCTCGGCTAGGGAGTTCTGGGAGGGGAGGGACGTCTACGCGACGGGGGCTGAGCTGGAGAACCTCAACCCGCCTCTGTGGGTGCTGCTCATCTCGCTGCTCGGGCTGCTGGAGCCGCTCGTGGCGTACCGCTTTTTCGTCATGATCACTCTATTCGTGACGGTAGGGTACCTGGCCTGGGTGGCCGGGGAGTTGCGGTTGCGCCCCGCGTGGGCGGTCGTCGGGGGGGTGATGTTGCTGCTCTCGTCGCCCATGCTCGCGACGCTGGCGCTAGGCCAGATCTACCCTTTCCTCGCCCTTGGCCTGGTGGCGGCCTGGATATCGGACCGGCGCGCGAGACACACGGTATCCGGCGTCGCTCTTGGGCTGGTCGTGGCGCTGAAGCCCTCGCTCGTCCCCGTGCTCCTGTGGCCGCTTGTGCGGCGGCGGTGGAGGACGGTCGTAACGGCGGCCGCGGCCGGGGTCGTGGCGACCGTGATCGGGGCGGTCGTGGTGGGGTTCGGGGCGACGCTGGACTGGCTGGAGCTGCTCTCGGGATCGTCCGCCAGCGCGTACTGGGACAATGCCGCGCTCCCCGCGGCGGCGGCCCGCCTGTTCACGGATAACCCGTACGCCCGGCACGTCGCGGTCCTGCCCTGGACGGTTCCGGTAGCCTACGCGCTGGGGATAGCGGCCGTGGCCGTCACCGCCTGGAGGGTGCGAGGTGGCGCAGAAGTGGGCCTGTGGGCGCTCGTTGCTGCCTCCCTTCTGGTCTCTCCCATCGCGTGGCACAACTACCTGGTGCTGCTCGGTCCTGGCATTCTGTTGCTCCTGGCGCGCGGGTGGGTGGCGCCAGCCTTCTTGCTCCTGTCCTTGCAGGCTATCCCAGGTCAGTGGGTCCTGCTCTGGAACGAACAGGGAACGGTCGCGGCGACGCTCGCGCTCACGCTCTACCTCTATATCCTGATCTTGCACTGGCTCGTCCTGCTGTTCGCCGTAAAGGAGCCGGCCGGCGTACCGGAGCGGGCAAAAGGCGGGTAGGGAGGCCGCATCGTTCTATCGGTCCGATTGGCAGAATCCCTTTTCGGGTACAGATCCAGCGTTTCCTCGCGGAAAGGTGGAAGATTAATGGGAGAGACGATCAGCCAGCGCATCGTGGAGGCACTACCTTTCCTGGACAGGGTCGCCGAAGGCGTTCAGCCGAAGGTGCAGGAGGCCGTCGAGGCGGGCGGCACGACCGCGCGCAACGTACTCGACGGCGTCTGGTTCGAGGTGCCGTTGCACCCGGTACTCACCGACGTGCCCGTAGGCTCCTGGACGGCGGCTCTCGTCTTCGACGGGGTAGACGCCGCGACCGGCTCGAAGGCCGTGAGGAATGCCGCCGACGCCTCGCTCGTGATGGGCATCCTGGGCGCTTTCGGGGCGGCGATCACTGGTCTCTCCGACTGGCGCTACCTGAGTGGCGGGTCGAGGCGGATGGGGGTGGCGCACGGGCTCCTGAACACGGTCGGGCTCGCTCTCAGTATCGTCTCGCTCATCCTGCGGGCTACGGGGCGCAGGAACGCCGGGCGCATGGCCTTTCTGGCCGGGTATTCGGTCAGCGGCATGGCCGCGCACCTCGGCGGGGAACTCTCCTACCACTACGGGCTGCGCGTGGACAGAAACGTCTTCGAGGGAACCGGTCCCGACGAGTTCATCCCCGTACTGGACGAGGCCGAGTTACCGGACTCCGGCCTGCGCCGGGTCGAGGTCGAAGGGGTGGGGGTCCTGCTTAGCCGCTCTTCGAGTGGTGAGGTCTGCGCCATCTCTGCTACGTGCAACCATTTCGGCGGTCCGCTCGAGCAGGGGGACCGCGAGGACGATACCGTGGTGTGTCCCCTGCACAACTCGCGCTTCGACCTGTGCAGTGGCCAGGTCATAGACGGCCCCGCCGTCTTCCCCCAGTCGCGCTACGAGACCAGGGTGCGCGAAGGCAAGATCGAGGTCAAAGCCGCCGCGGAGAACGTGCAGGAGAAGGTTGTATAGGTTCTCAGGCTGTCAGACTTCAGTAAGGATAGCCAATCGTTAGCCCGAATACGCATCGCTTCGGCAGTGTCAAGCGGCCCATAATTACAGTCCAATAGCAGTTTCGCTAACGAAGCCTCACATCGTTCCGACAGCCAAAAACCTCAAAACCTCAAAGCTAGCCCTTCTCCAGGCTCTCCAGCGCTTCTGCGGCGGCGCGGCGCAGGTTCCGGCCGGCGTCCGTCTCGAAGACCTTCTGGAGGTCGCCGCGGGCCCTGGCGCGCTCGCCCAGAGCCGCAAGGGCGGAGGCGCGATTGTAGTAGGCGATGCCGAGTCTGGGGTCGTCTTTGATCGCCCGGTCCGCGGCTTCGAGGGCGCCGTGGGGGTCGCCGGAGGCGTCGAGGCTCGCGGCGAGGGCCGAGTGGTAGCGGGGGAGGGGGCGGCGGGAGACCAGCGCCTCGTAGAGGCCGGCGGCCTTCTCGTATTCGCCTCTGCGGAAAGCCATCCCGGCGCGGCGCTCGTCGGGGATCACGGCACGGGTCATGATGGCCGTCAGGATCGTGGCCCCCGCCAGGTAGACGAGGAGTACGAGACCGTAGTTGTAGACGGTTGCCTGCGCCATCACCAGGGGGAGGCCCGCGATGAACACGCCAGTGGAGAGAGGTGGGATCAGGCGCAGAAAGAATTCCCTATAGGCCCTGACGCGCAAGAGGTCGCGGTTCTGGCGCCCGATAATGAACGTGAAGACCGCCAGGATGACGAGGGCGCCGATGGTGGGGTAGAGGAGGTTCACGAGAGCTCTTCGAGCATCTTGCGCGCCGCGGAACGGAAGCGGCGCGGGAGGTCCACCTCGAGCGCCTTCCTGAGGTCCTTGACCGCGAGGCTCGTCTTGCCCTGCCGCCGCCGGACGAGGGCGCGATTGTAGTAGGCGATGCCGTACTCGGGGTCTTCTTCTATGGCCCTGGTCGAGGCACTCACGGACTCCTCGTAGCGCTCCGAGGCCCCCAGCGCCGCGCCCAGGAAAGCGTGGTTGCGCGCGAGCGGCCTCTCCTCGGCGAGCTCCCCGTAGAGCTCGGCGGCCTTCGGGTAGTCGCGCCTTCGGAAGGCCCTGTTCGCCCGGCGTTCCAGGGAAGAGATCGAGAACACGCTCGCGGCGACGATGCCGCCGCCCGAGGCGGCCATCCAGGTGATCAAGACCCAGCTCTCGCGGGAGGTCTGCACGATGAACAGGCTCAGGGCCATCAGCAGCAGCACGCCGAAGGGGAGCGCCCGCCGCGCGAGCTCGCCCCACTCCTTCGCCCGGACCAGATCCCTGTTGGAGGAGTAGATCGTCTGCCACGTCAGGAAGACGAGGAGGAAGACCAGGACTATCGGTATGGCCCTGGATCCCAAACCGGATCTCCCTACGAGCCTACCGGCGCGGGCTCGAGCCGCCGCAACACCTCGAGCGCGGGCGAGATTAGCCTCTCGAAGCTCGCGTCCTCGAGTACCGGGCGCGAACCTTCGGTAGAGACAGGCTCATCGAGCTCGATCCAGCTCCTGCACCCCGCATAGGCCTCGCCGTAAGGCAGCTCGACCGGCCCGGGCAAGAGATAGGTACGGAGTACCAGCACGGTTAGCGGCTTCTTCGCACGCCACCTGAAGCGGCTCTCGGCGTACTCGGAGGTCCACATGTGGTACGGGTCTATGGCTTCGAGCGACTCCGGCTCGGAGACCTCGTACGCTCCTTTGACCTCGGCGAAGGACGTGAAACGCAGCGGCCCGCCGTCGGTAAGGTCGGGGATCT
>JARDZQ010000240.1 GCA_029240775.1 Rubrobacteraceae bacterium
GCTTAGCCCGGCGTCTTGGCCAACCGCGGATCGCCGGCTGCCGCCCTACCGACGCCGACGAACCCCTCCAACACGGCGAGCGCCATTCGGGCCTGGCGCTGTCTGCGCTCGGGCTTGGTGAGGCGGCGGCCCCCATCTCTCTTCGGGGCGGCGGGGACGAGTCCCCAGTTCGAGTTTATGGGCTGGAGTGTGCCCTCCTTGGTGGTGATGTAGTAGGCGAGGGCGCCCATCATGGTTCCGCGCGGCATGGTTGTGGGCTCTTCGCCACGGGCGACGCGGGCGGCGTTGACGCCGGCGATGTGGCCCATCGCAGCGCTCTCGACGTAGCCTTCGACACCGGTGAGCTGGCCCGCGAAAAAGAGGGGCGCTTCGCTCAAGCTCTCCCTTATCTTCATCGTGGCTTGCAGCATCCGGTTCGAGGGCAGATACGTGTTGCGGTGCATGACGCCCATGCGGGCGAAGTCCGCGTTCTCGAGGCCCGGTATGGTGCGGAAGACGCGCCTCTGCTCGCCCCACTTCAGGCGAGTCTGGAAGCCGACGATGTTGAAGAGCCGGCCCTCTGCGTCATCCTGCCTCAGCTGCACGACGGCGAAGGGCACTTCTCCGGTGCGCGGGTCGGGAAGGCCCACAGGCTTCATCGGGCCGAAGCGCAAGGTCTCTGGGCCGCGGCGGGCTATGGTCTCGACGGGGAGGCAGCCCTCGAAGTACATATCCTCCTCGAAGTTCTTTATAGGGGAGAGCTCGGCGGCCGCGAGGTCCTCGACGAAGGCGTAGTACTGCTCTTCGGTCATGGGGCAGTTCAGGTAGGCCGCCTCGCCCTTGCCGTAGCGCGAGGCGAGGTAGACTACGCCATCGTCAAGCGACTCGCGGTGGATGATCGGGGACGCCGCGTCGTAGAAGTAGAGCGTCTCCCCGGAGAGGCCTTCTATCTTCTCTACCAGGGCGTCGGAGGTGAGAGGGCCCGTGGCGACGACCGTGGGGCCGTCGGGGAGGCCGGTTGCCTCTTTGCGGATCACCTCGATCTTCGGGTGGGCGTGCACGGTTTCGGTGACGGCGCGCGCGAAGTCCTCGCGGGCGACCCCTAAAGCGCCGCCAGCCGGAACCGAGTTCGCGTCGGCGCAGCGCAGGATGACCGAGCCGAGTCGCCGGAGCTCCTCCTTGAGGAGCCCCGAAGCCGTCTCGAGAGAGCTATTCCCCAGCGAGTTCGAGCAGACGAGCTCGGCAAAGTCCTCCGTGTGGTGGGCGGGCGTCTGCTTCGTGGGGCGCATCTCCCAGACCTCGACCGAGCAGCCTGACTCCGCCGCCTGCCAGGCCGCCTCGCTTCCGGCGAGCCCGCCGCCTATGATCGTTACGTCCGGCATGGATCACCCTCCAGGAGACCGGTAGCGACTTGCAGGAGCCCACATTCTACGCCAGAAGAGCGGGAGGTAAACCGCTGGTCGCGCCGCTGCGCATACCGGTTAGCGTAGGGGTGGCTACTCAGGGAGAAAGTCATGAGGGAAATGAGAGTGCTCGTCGTGGCGGCGAAGGTGCGCTGTATAAAGCACCCCTCCAGCAGTTGTTTGAGCAATACGTTATCCGTTCTTACTGTAAAGCGGTACCGTCCATCAGAGACTGCTAGGCCACATGCCCGTGAAGTGCGCATCGCTTGAAGGCTGTTGTTGCTCTTTCAATCCACTCCTTCTTCTCTCCTCGGGTGGCTTCCCCAAGTCCGGTAGCATAACGGAATAGGTTCGCTACCAGGCCGTCGCGCCTCCGTCGACGACTATCGTCTGGCCGGTGATGTAGGCGGCTGCGGGTGAGGCCAGGAAGACGACGACCCCTTTCAGGTCCTCCGGGTTGCCGAAGCGGCCAAGGGGGATGTCGGAGAGCATCCTCTCTTCGAAGCGTTCGATCAGGCCCCCGCTCATGCGAGTCGGGAACCAACCGGGGGCTATGGCGTTGACGGTTATATCGTGCTTCGCCCAGCTCGTCGCGAGGTCGCGGGTCATCGAGATGACGGCGCCCTTGCTCGCGTTGTAACCGACGGTCTGCATGTAGTCCGGGTTTCCGCCCACCAGGGCAGCGATAGAGGCAACGTTAATGACCGTCCCCCCAGATCCGCGCTCGATCATGCACCGCCCGACGGCCTGGCTCATGAGGAAGGTCCCGCGCACGTTGACGGCGATGACCCGGTCGAACTTCTCGGGTGGCATCTCGTCGGGGGGAGCACCCCACGTCGCGCCGCTGTTGTTGACGAGCACCTCCACGTTCCCGAAGGTCTCGACGGCCGTCGAGACGACTCGCTCCACGTCCTCGCCTCGCGTAACGTCGCACTCCAGGGCGAGGGCGCGTCTGCCGCGCGCCTCTATCTCGTCTCTGACCTCCTCGAGCGGCTCCTTCTTCCTGGAGCAGAGGACGACGTTAGCCCCTGCGTCGGAGAGGGCCTCGGCCATGTAGCGGCCCAGGCCCCGCCCTCCGCCGGTAACGATGGCGGTCCTGCCGTCGAGGCGGAAGAGATCGAGCGTGTCCATGAAGGCTCCTTCCCCTAGACGATGGCGTTGCCCCTGCTCTCGAAGACGCGGAACGCCCCGGTGCCTAAAGCTACGAGGTTGCCCTCCGAGTCGTGTACCTTCGCCTCGGCTGTCGCGGTCCGGCGGGTGCGGTGGAGAACCTCGCTCTCGCAGGAAATGTGCCCCTCGTTGACCGGGCCGAGGAAGTGGACGTTCATCTGGATCGTCGCCGTCCTGACGCCGACCAGCGCAAGGACCGAGAGGCCCATGGCGGTGTCTATGAGCGAGGCGTAGACCCCGCCGTGCAAAGTGCCCGCGCCGTTGAGGTGGACGTCATCGACGTCGATGCTTATAACCGAGCGGCCCGGCTCGACATCCTCCACCTTCGCCCCGATATGCTTAGAAAACGTCACTTCCTCGTCGAAGTACCGTGCGAGGCGCTCCAGCTGCTCCCCGTTCAGCGCCCCTCTACCGTCGCTCATCCGATCTCTCCCCTCTCAGTCTCTCGGTCCGCCAGCCACGTATAGGATCTGCCCGCTCACGAACGAGGCCTCCTCCGAGACGAGGAACAGGATCGCGGCCGCCACGTCCTCAGGCCATCCGGCGCGGCCCACCGGGATCTCCTTCACCATCTCCTCCACGAACTCCTCGAAGTCAAGGCCGAGCCGGGCAGCCGTCTCCCGGGTCATCTCGGTCTCTATGAAGCCGGGGGCTACCGCGTTCGCCGTCACGCCGTAGCGGCCGAGCTCGATCGCGAGGGTCTTCGTGAGGCCCAACACACCGGCCTTGGCCGCAGAGTAGTTGGCCTGACCGCGATTACCGAGGGCGGAGGTGGACGAGACGTTGACGATCCTACCGTACCCCCGCTCTACCATGTGCCGCTGCGCCGCCCGGCTGCAGAAGAACGCTCCCGTGAGATGCACGTTCAGGACCGTCCGCCAGTCTTCGTCGGTCATCTTGTGGGAGAGGTTGTCCCTAGTGACGCCGGCGTTGTTGACGAGGATGTCGAGCCGGCCATAGCGCTCGACCGTTTTTGCGATAGTGTCCTCTACCTCGGTGCGGCTGGTAACGTCCATGCGGGCCGCGAAGGCGTCCATACCGCCGTCCACGAGGACGGCGGCCGCCTCCGCGGGGTTGTCCGGCTGCACATCGGCCAGGCACACGCGGGCGCCCTCGCGGGCGAAGCGCGTCGCCGTCGCGCGTCCGATGCCGCGCCCCGCACCCGTCACCAGCGCTACCCTGCCTTCGAGCCTTCCCATCTGCCTCCCTTCGGTCGTCGCAGCACGCCTCAGGCTCCAGCCTGCGGCTCTCAGCTTGTCCGTACGCTTCGGCCTTGTAAAGGCCTCGCTTTCAGCATTTCAGCTTTTGCTCTTGCTGACAAGCTGAGAGCCGCCTGGCGGAGCCTGAGGCGCGGCCTGAAAGACGCCGACCTACGCCTCCATGAGCTGGATGACGGCGCCCCACGGGTACAACAGGGCCGCGCCGACCGAGCAGAACGCCCTGCGCGCTACCCGGCGTCTGAGCGCCCGGATCAAGCGCGAGGCGTGCGGCAGGCAATAGCGTGGCGAGTCCTCAACGCGGACGCCGCCCAGATCATCGATGAAGATACCCTGACCCTGTTCCGACGCTGGTACCGGAGGCGCGGCACAGATCCGCAACTACCGCATTGCGGCTCCTGACTGTCACGCTCTACGCAGCATGTCCAAGCCGCCCCGAGTGATCTTGAACCTGAAGTTATGGTGCTGGGCCCCGGCCGCGTTCCTGGCCCGCGCGTTCGCCTCCCGGTCGGGGACTAGGGCCTCCATGTCCAAGAGCCACCACACG
>JARDZQ010000241.1 GCA_029240775.1 Rubrobacteraceae bacterium
GAGGCGGCGCGCCAGGAGCGGGACGAGTACCTCGATGCTCTTCGCCGCCTGAAGGCCGAGTTCGAGAACTCGCGCAAGCGTCAGGAGCGCGAAAGGTCCCGCATCCTCGAGACGGCCTCAGAGAGGCTCGTCGTGGAGCTTCTCCCCGTGCTGGATAACCTGGACCGCGCGCTCGAGGCCGAAGGGGATATCCGCGAGGGCGTCCGCGTCACCCGTGACCAGCTCGCCGACATACTCGGCAGCGAAGGTCTCCTTCCCGTCGCCTCCGATGGCCAGCCCTTCGACCCCAACGTGCACGAGGCCGTCATGGGCCAGCCCTCGGAAGACCACGAGGAAGGCACCATACTCCAGACCTTCCAACGCGGATATGTCCTGAACGGCAAACCCATACGTGTCGCGAAGGTTGTGGTTGCTAGACAGGTTTAGGGTATGGAGACGAAAGATCTCTACAAGGTTCTGGGGGTATCCAAGGGGGCGTCGCAGGGGGAGATCCGGCGCTCCTACCGCAAGCTGGCGCGCGAGCATCACCCCGACGCCAACCGCGACGACAAGGATGCCGAGGAGCGCTTCAAAGAGATACAGCACGCCTACGAGATCCTCTCGAACCCAGAGAAAAGGCGGCAATATGACGAAGGCCCGCGCGCTTTCTTCGGCGGCGGAAACGCCGGCCAGGGGGGCGCAGGTGGAGCGCGAACCGCCGACTTCTCCGACCTCTCAGACCTCTTCGGCGGCCTCGGAGATATCTTCGGCGCCTCGACCCGAACCAGAGAGACCTCGCGTAAAGGTCAAAATATAACTGCAACCGTCAACTTAAGCTTCAACGATGCTCTCAACGGTGTGACGACTCGGGTAAACGTGCCGGTAGAAGAGGCGTGCGGGGACTGCGGGGGCACGGGGGCTGCGCCTGGCACTTCGCCGCGGACGTGTCCGGAATGTGGAGGGCGGGGCGTAAGGAGCAGGGATCAGGGGTTCTTCGCGTTCTCGGAGCGGTGCGCGCGGTGTGGGGGGGAGGGTACGATCGTCGAGAAGCCGTGTCCTACTTGCTCGGGGAGCGGCAGGTTGCGCAAGGCGCGGCAGGTCACGGTCAGGATCCCTGCGGGGGCGAAGGACGGGATGAAGATCCGGGTCCCCGGCAGGGGGAGTGCCGGGGAGAAGGGCGGTCCGGCGGGAGACCTGTTCGTGTGGTGACGCGGGTAGCCCAGCATCCGGTCTTCAAGCGGCGCGGGGCCGACTTCGTAGTCGAGGTGCCGGTCAGCTTCGTGGAGGCGGCGCTCGGGGCGCAGATAGAGGTGCCGCGGCCGGGTGGTGGGACGGTCAAGCTGAGGTTGCCGGCGGGGACGCAGGACGGCAAGCAGTTCAGGGTGCGGGGAGCGGGGGCACCCAAAGCCCGCTCGCGTAGCGGGGAGCGGGGGGACCTCATCGTACGGGCGCGGCTCGTCGTACCAAAGAAGCTCAAGAAGCGGGAGCGGGAGATACTCGAGGCCCTCGCCGAGGAGAGGGATGAGAACGTCAGAGGAGAGCTCTTCAAGAAGGTGGGATCGTCGTGAGCTTGCGCAAGCGGCCGGTGTTTATGATCGGGATCGCCTCGGAGCTCATCGGGGTGCACCCGCAGACCTTGAGGATGTACGAGCAGAAGGGTCTGCTGCGCCCGCGCAAGAGCATAAAGAACACGCGGCTGTACTCCCAGGAGGACGTCGAGCTCGGGCGCTACATCCAGAAGCTTACCCAGGAGATGGGGATGAACCTCGCCGGGGTCAAGAAGGTGCTCGACCTCGAGCGGCGGATAGCGAAGCTCGAGGCCGATAACCGGGAGCTGCGCGAGGAGTTGCGCAGGAGGGAGCTCGAGCACGAACGGGCCGTCGCCGAGGTGCACCGCAGCTACAAACGAGAGATCATCTTGCTGCCGCGCGGAGAGCTTGCACGCAGCGGCCGGGACCGGAAGGGATAATTAGATGGCCGAGACCATGCGCTGCTACCGGCACCCGGACAGGGAGACCAGGGTCTCGTGCGCCACGTGCGGGCGTCCCATCTGCACCGAGTGCATGGTGCAGACCGAGGTCGGGATCAAGTGCCCTGACGACGCCCGGATGCCGCGCGGAGCGCGGGCTGGCGTCATGAAGAGGGGCCAGATCGCCAGGACCCTTCTGGCCGGGGTGGCGGTCGCGCTGCTCGGTATCCCGGTGGTCTTCGGCATACTGCAGGTCCCGGCCGGCCG
Organism: Rubrobacteraceae bacterium; assembly: GCA_029240775.1. GTDB lineage: Bacteria > Actinomycetota > Rubrobacteria > Rubrobacterales > Rubrobacteraceae > JALYGY01. The sequence goes on from JARDZQ010000241.1 coordinate 2,216, forward strand.
TCTCATAATCTCCGCGCTCGCGGGCTACCTCGCGGGGACCTTCGTCTACCGCGCCGGGGGGCGTAACGGGGGCCCGGTCCCGATGGCCGTCTCCGGCGTCTCCGTGTTCGTGGCCTACGCGCCATGGATGGTGAACCCGCTGTTGAGCGGGAACTTCCCCCTCTTTCTATTCCTCCCCGCGCTTATAGCCGTCGGCTTCGCCGTCTACAACAGCCGTTGAGAGGGATGGGAGGCATCGCGTGGACCTGAACAGATTCTCCCAGAACGCCCGCGAGGTACTGGACGTGGCGACCGCCGTCGTGCGTCGGGGGAGGTCCAACCAGCTTGGCACCGAGCACATCCTGCTCGGGCTCCTAGCTCAGCAGGGGGGTGTGGTGCACCGCGTCTTCGAAGAGCTGGGCCTCGACCTCGGCCTCGCCCAGGCCAAGACCAACGACGCCATAAGACGCAACGACCTCTCCCGCTCGCGTACGGGCGGGGAGAGGGTCCAGACGACCCACAACGCGCGCAACGCGCTCAGGGTCGCAGACGAAGAGGCAGAGAAGAGCGCCAGCGACCACATCGGGACGGAGCACCTCTTGCTCGGGCTCGTCCTCGTGGAGGAGGGCACGGCCGCCGGCGTGCTGCGCGAGGTCGGGCTCACGGAGGCTGACCTCAGGCGTGCGCTTGGCAGGGTGAGGGGGGAGGCTTCTTTAGGCGAAGACCCCGAGAGCCTGCTCGGCAAGCACGGTCGCAACATCACCCGGCTCGCGCGTGAGGGCAAGCTCGACCCCGTCGTAGGCCGCGACGAAGAGATAAAGCGGATGTTCCAGATACTGTCGAGGCGCACCAAGAACAACCCGGCGCTCATCGGCGAACCGGGGGTCGGCAAGACCGCCATCGTCGAGGGGCTCGCGCAGAAGATGGCCAAGGGCTACGTACCCGAGGCGCTCAAGGACAAGGTCCTGATCTCGCTCGACCTCGGGTCTTTGGTGGCGGGCACGAAGTTCCGCGGCGAGTTCGAGGAGCGCCTCAAGGGCGTCATAGACGAGGTCAAGAGCTCCTACGGCCGCATCATCCTCTTCGTGGACGAGCTGCACAACCTCGCGGGCGCCGGTGCCGCCGAAGGCTCCATAGATGCCGGCGAGATCCTGAAGCCCGCCCTCGCGCGCGGCGAGGTGCAGATGATCGGGGCGACCACCATAGACGAGTACCGCCGCTACATCGAGCCTGACGCCGCCCTCGAGCGCCGCTTTCAGCCCATCCTCGTCGAAGAGCCGACCGAGGAGGAGACGATCGAGATCCTGCGCGGCCTGCGGGACAAGTACGAGGCCCACCACGGCGTAGAGATCTCCGACGAGGGCCTCGCCGCAGCAGCGCGCTACTCACACCGCTACGTCGCCGACCGCTTCCTCCCGGACAAGGCGGTGGACCTCCTGGACGAGGCCGCGAGCCAGCTCCGGATCGAGACGACCATGCTCCCCGATGACCTGAGGGAACTGGAGCTGCGTCTGCAGGAGATAACCCGGGAGGGCGCCGCAGCGGTCGAGGAGCACGACTACGAGCGCGCCGCGGAGCTGCGTGCCGAGGCGGATGTCTTGCAGGCCGAGTATCGCGAGGCCCGCGAGCGCTGGCTGGAAGAGAGCGGGGTCAAGCACGCGACCGTGGGGCGCCAGGAGATAGCGAGGGTCGTCAGCGCGCGCACCGGTATCCCCGTCACGAGAATGCTCAAGGACGAGGCAGAGCGCCTGCTCTCGATGGAGGCCTCCCTGCACGAGCGCGTGGTCGGCCAGGATGCCGCGGTCGTCGCCGTCTCGGAGGCGGTCCGCAAGGCGCGGGCCGGCCTCGCGAACCCGAGGCGCCCCATCGGCAGCTTTATCTTCCTCGGTCCCACAGGGGTCGGAAAGACCGAGCTCGCCCGCGCTCTGGCCGAGTACCTCTTCGACGATGAGGACGCCATGATCCGTCTGGACATGTCCGAGTACATGGAGAGGCATACGGTCTCACGTCTCGTCGGTAGCCCGCCAGGATACGTCGGCTACGACGAGGGAGGCCAACTCACCGAGGCCGTGCGCCGGCGCCCCTACTCCGTGGTGCTCCTCGACGAGATCGAGAAGGCCCACCCTGACGTCTTCAACATGCTCCTCCAGCTCCTGGAGGACGGGCGCCTGACGGATAACAAGGGCCGCACGGTCTCCTTCGACAACACCGTCGTTATCATGACCTCCAACGCAGGCGCCCACCTCATCCCCGGCACCGAGGAGATGCGCGCGCGGGAGGAGGAGATCCGCGAGCAGCTCATGCGCGAGCTCCAGACGTTCTTCCGGCCCGAGTTCCTGAACCGCGTAGACGAGATCATAGTCTTCCACGCCCTGGGCGACGAGGAGCTGAAAAAGATCGCCAACCTCCTCCTCGATAACCTCCGCCGTACCGCGAACGAGCAGGATATAGACCTCCGCTTCTCGGACGCCGTGGTCCAGCGTATAGCAGAGGAAGGCTACGGGTCTCGCTACGGCGCAAGGCCCCTCCGCCGCGCCGTCGGGAAGCTTATCGAGTCCCCTCTGAGCAAGGAGATCATCGCCGGCCGCGTCAGCCCCGGACAGACCGTCCGCGTTGACCTGGACGCCGTCGGTCACCCGACCTTCGAGCCCGTCACCACCACCCCAGCGCCCGCAGGGCTCGACACCGCTTGAAGCCCCCTTACCTGACAAAAAGGTTCACCCCGTGCCCTCCGAAGCCCCCTGTGGATAACTCCGAAAACCCTTTATATAAAGCGCAAAACGGCGCCATCCGGATCGCGCTCGAAGCGACCGTAGTCTCCGGATAGCGTTAGACTTAACCTTAAGATTATATTTAACCTGAAGTGTAGGTAAAGCATCGAAAAATACTTTCAGAAAACCTAGCGTAGCCTGTGTGAGCGTGCTAGGGTTGGTGCCATGAGAGAGGACATGCAGTACATAAGCGGGGTGTTGGACGAGCTGGAGGCGATCGTCCGCGACGCGTCTGGGGTACCGATACGCAAGGGTCGCGCGGTGGTTGATCGGTCAGATCTGCTTGTGATGCTGGACGAGCTAAGGGGATCGTTGCCCCCGGAGCTGGCGGAGGCTGAGGAGATCCGCCGTGAGTGTGGGGCCGTAGTTGCGGCGGCCGAGGAGGAGGCCGGGCGCATCATCGAGAACGCGCACAGCCGCGCGGACGCGATGGCTCCGGAGACGGAG
>JARDZQ010000242.1 GCA_029240775.1 Rubrobacteraceae bacterium
GTCGGAGGTCGTCCTGATCTACGCCCACCCTGACCTCCCGGAGGTGCCACCGGGGGAGGCGAGGGACGCGGCGGTCCGCGAGCTCGGCGGCATAAGACAGCGGGACGAAGAGGCTCTGGAACGCCGGGCCGACGAGCTGAAGGAGATCCTGGGCACCCGTCCGCAGATCAGGGTCTCTGACGACTACCCGGCGGCAGTCATACTGGAGGCGGCCCACGAGGAGGAGAAGCCAGCCCTCGTAGCGGTCGGCAGCAGGGGGCTGGCTGGCATCATGCGCACGAGGCTGGGGAGCGTCTCCACCAAGGTCGTCACGGCCGCGCCCGGCCCGGTCCTGGTGGTCCCGCACGTCGAGGAGTAGCCGAAGTCGGCCTAACCGCTACCTGGTCTCGTAAACGACAACATCCCCCTCAGCGAACTCGGGGGCAGGGAGGAGCTCGTTCAGGTTCTGGCTCACCCACTCCTCGGCCTTCTTGTTGCTCTCTTCCGCGCTCGACCGGTCCTCGAAAACGCTAACCGAGACGACCTCGTTATGCCTCGGAGCCAGGACCAGGTACGCCACGAACCCCGGCGTGTCCCTGATGACGGGTACGAAGCCTTCCCTGACCCTTCGGACCACCTCATCGACCGAATCGGCGGTCGTCCGGTAGTACCGTATCGCCGCAAACATCCGACCCTCCTCTCTCCTGTTTACCCAGCGGACCGGCCTGCCCCACCATAACCTTACCCCGGCAAGGACGAAAAGCAACGCGGACCCGTGCGAACCTGCGGTGCACCTTCATCCGAGCTTCCCCGATCGTCGGAGCGTCGGCCCCTTCTTCCTTCGGGCGCGCCACTTCTCGATCTCCACGGCCCAGAAGATGATGGTGCTCAGCGCGACAGCGATGGCGAGGTGCGCGACTGGCAACGCCTCGGTCTCCAGGAACCCCTGCAGCAGGGGAAGGTAGATGGCCATAAGCTGCAACGCGAACGTGAGAGCGACCGCTCCCAGGAGCGGCTTGTTCGAGAGCAAACCCACCGTAAATAGCGACTCGTCGCCGGAGCGGATCGCTATGACGTGGCTCAACTGGGAGAGCGTGAGGGTGGTGAAGACCATCGTCTGCCAGATCTCCGGGGCGATCCGCGAGTACAACAGGCCCGTCGCCAGCGAGACCAGCGCCATCACGGCCCCGACCCACAGTACGTGACGGCCCAGACCCCGCGCGAAGACGCTCTCGCCGGGAGGATAGGGCGGGCGACGCATGATCCCCCGCTCGGCCGGCTCCGTGCTCAGTGCCAGGGCGGGCGGGCCGTCGGTGAATAGGTTGATCCACAGTATCTGCAAGGGCAACAGCGGCAATCCCAGCCCTACAAAGGGACCCAGGAGCATCACCAGTATCTCGGCCGAGTTGCTGGTGAGGAGGTACTTGATGAACTTGCGGATGTTGTCGTAGATGATCCGGCCCTGCTCGACCGCGGCGACGATGGTCGCGAAGTTGTCGTCGGTCAATACCATGTCGGCGGCCTCTTTGGAGACGTCGGTGCCCGTGATACCCATAGCCACGCCGATGTCGGCCCTCCTCAACGCCGGGGCGTCGTTTACCCCGTCGCCGGTCATGGCGACTATGTGGCCCTTCTGTTGCAGGGCCCCTACTATGGCGAGCTTGTGCTCCGGCGCAACCCGCGCGTAGACGGGGACCTCCTCGACGAGGTCCTCCAGGTCCTCGCCGGAGAGGTCGCCGAGGTCCCGTCCCGTCAGGATGCGCCCGCCCTCTGCGATGCCGAGCTCGGTCGCGATGTACATGGCGGTCAGGGGATGGTCGCCCGTGATCATGACCGGACGAATGCCCGCCCGTTTGCAGATCTCCACCGCCTCCCTGGCCTCGGGCCGGGGCGGGTCGATCATGCCGACCATGCCGAAGAAGGTGAGGCCGCGCTCGAGCTCTTCCTCGCCGCCATCGAACGACTGCAGACGTCTCAGACCCACTCCCAGAACCCGGATTCCGTTGCTCGCGAGCCGCTCGTTTGCGGCGGCGATCCTCTCCCGCCTCTCCTCGCTCAAGGGCTCCGCCTGCCCTCCGTCGGTCCAGACCTCGCTGGAGACCTCCAGCAGGCCGTCCACCGCGCCCTTGGTGAAGGCGACGTAGGGTCCCACGTCCAGCGCGGAGCCCAGGGCGGCCGGGAGCGCTGAGTCGGGATCCACAGCCACTCTATGCACGGTGGTCATCCGCTTGCGTCCAGAGTCGAATGGGACCTCCGCGACGCGGGGGAGCGCGGCCTCGAGCTCGGGCTTCTTCATGCCCTCGCGGGCGGCCGCCACCACCAGGGCACCCTCCGTCGGGTCCCCTATCGCGCGTAGACCGTTCTCCTCGTCGTCCTCCAGCAGAGCATCGTTGCACAGGGCGCCGCCGGCCAGGAGCAGAGCGGGCGCCGGGTCTTCGTCCGCCGTGGCGAGGCTCTCTCCGCCCAGCTCCACGCTATGGCCGGCCACGTCGAGCACCGTCACGGTAATGCGGTTCTCGGTCAGGGTGCCCGTCTTATCCGAGCAGATCACCGTCACCGAGCCCAGAGTCTCCACCGCGGGCAGCTTGCGGATGAGGGCCCGCCGCCTGAGCATCTTCTGGGCGCCTAAAGCCAGGGCTATGGTCACCACGGCGGGCAACCCCTCGGGCACGGCGGCGACGGCCAGGCTCACGGCGATGAGGAACATGACCTCCAGGTCCTCCCCGCGGAGCAGCCCGAGGACGAAGACCACGCCGACGATGCCCAGCGCTGCGAGGGCGAGCACCTTACCCACGTGGTTCAGGCGCCGCTGCAAGGGGGTCTGCTCCGGTACGGAGGCCTGGATCATGGCCGCGATCTTGCCGAGCTCGGTCGCCATTCCGGTCTCGGTGACGACGTAGAGGCCTCTCCCCATGGCGACAACCGTGCTCGAGTAGACCATGCCGACTCGCTCCCCGAGCGTCGTCTCCTCGCCCTGCACGGCTGCCGGGTCCTTCTCCACCGGCTCGGATTCTCCGGTGAGCGCGGACTCCTGGATTCGCAAATTAGCCGTTTCCAGTAGCCTCCCATCGGCGGGCACCAGGTTCCCCGCCTCGAGCAGCACCACATCCCCGGGCACCAGCTCTCTGGCCAAGGTCTCCCGCACACGGCCCTCCCGTCGCACCCTGACCCTGGGCGCGGAGAGCCGCTTGAGGGCGGCCATAGCCCTCTCCGCCCGGTACTCCTGGGCGAAGCCGAGAGCCGCGTTGAGCACGACGATGACCGCGATGGCTATCGAGTCTTCGTAGTCTCCGAGGAGAGATGAGACCACCGCCGCGACGATCAGGATGACGATCATGGTGGAGGTGAACTGCTCCCACACGATCGCCCAGGGACTCCTGCCGCCCCTGTCCTCCAGCTCGTTCGGACCCCGCTCCTGTAGCCGGCTGGCGGCCTCCTCGTTGGTCAGCCCAGACCCCGCGTCGGTGCCCAGTACTCGCAGCACCTCGGCCGCCTCCGCCGTGTGCCAGGCCTCTCCGCGCCGGATCTCACCCACCTGCCGGACGTCTTCGCGAGCTCCAGAACATGACCTCGAAGGCCATCTAGCGCTCGCCCACGTGCGGGTAGACCAGAACTGCTTCCAACCCTGCCCGGATCACCTTCGTAGAGACGCTCCCCAGCCTTACGCGTTCGAGCGTCCCCAGCCCCCGGCTGCCGACCGCTACGAGGGTCGGGCCTTCTTCTTGCGCCGCATCTACGAGGACCTCGGCGGGATCCCCCGCTACCACCCTGGTCTGTGGCCGCTCTTCCAGAATGGCTTCGAGCTCACGAGCCCGGTCTTCCAGCTTACCTTCGGCTTGTCCTACCGCCTCACCGGGCTCCTGCGATAGCTGTGGCTCGACGTGAAGCAACAACATCCGGGCACCGAAGAGCTTCCCCAAGTTCGCGGCAAGCCCCGCCGCCCTCCTCGCGTCCTCGGAGAAGTCATCGCCCGCGACCACCCGGCTCGGCGGCCAGACGTTGTCCCCGCGCCGCACCACCAGGACGGTTCGCCGCGAGCGGTGGACGATTTCGTCGGAGTGGCTCCCGATCAGGATGCGCCTCATGCCCCGGAGCCCGCGGGTCCCCACCACAAGCAGGTCGACGTCGAGCTCCTCGGCGAGCTCGATTACCTCATCAGAGGTGCGCCCCCCTCTTAGGTGAGCCTGAGCAACGGTGCCTCCCGCCTCCTCTATCCTTCGCACCTGCTCGTCGAGGATCTCCTGCCCCTGGCGCCTGAGCTCCCGCTTTACGTAGCCGTGGCGGTAGGGGCCTGGCACGTCGTGCCAGACATGCACCACGTGCAGCTCCG
>JARDZQ010000243.1 GCA_029240775.1 Rubrobacteraceae bacterium
GGCGAGTCCAATCAGGGAATCGCTAGCAAGCTATTCGTCTCGGTGCCCACCGTCAAGACCCATATCAACAACCTGTACCGCAAACTGGATGCCCGCAGCCGCACCCAGGCGGTGGCCCGCGCCAGGGAGATTAACCTCCTCTAGCACAGCAGAGAAGGCCAATAAAGCGTCCGAGAACCCCGGAAACAGATCGATCTCCACCCCCCGATCCATCCTTCGGCCGATGCCGCTCTCTCGGTGCCTCGATAAAAGGAGCGTGGGCCACGGGGTCGAGCGGTCCTTGGGAATCGCTCGACCATGCGATCATAGGAAGGGAGCACTTCGATAGTAAAGACTATGCGGTGGCTCCTCGGCGCAGTGGTCGGCTTCCTGGCGCTTGTTGGTATCATTGCGTCCGCCACCCACTACCTCCAGGAGCCCTACAATCCCGGCTTCCGCGAGTACCCGGTCATAGTGGCGCTGCACGTGGTGCTCGGCGGCGTCTACCTGGCGCTCGCACCTTTCCAGTTCGTCAAGCGGATTAGATCCCGGCACCCCGGCTACCACCGGTGGGTGGGCAGGATGCTCGTCTCGATCGGCCTCGTGGTCGGGGCGACGGCCCTGTTCATGGGCCTCGTGATCCCCTTCTCGGGCTGGATAGAGAGGGCGTACATCGGTCTGTTCGGGACCTTCTTTCTGCTGGCTCTGATCCAAGGCTTCCTGCACGTCCGGGCCAAGCGGGTGGCACTTCACCGGGAGTGGATGATCCGGGCGTTCGCCATAGGGCTCGCCGTCGCCACGATGCACCTGATCTTCGTCCCGGCCATCATCGTCGTGGCAGATCCGACCCAGAGCCAGCTCCAGGCGCTCTCTGCAGCGTCGTTCCTGGTGGCGTTCGTCGTGCACGCCTCAGTGGCGGAAGCCTGGATACGTCTCACCCGCAAGCGTCGCGTTCCAGAAGCGAGCGGAGCGAAAGCTGCTTACGAGCCGATACCGGGCAGAGGATGATGCCAACTGAAAAGGAGAGGCGGTGATCCTGCACGTGTGGTGCGCGAGGATCAACCCGGGGCGTATCGAGGAGTACAGGCGCTTTGAGGCGGAACGGTGCCTGCCGATGCTCCGCAGACAACCCGAGTTTCTCGGGGTGCTGTTCGCGCGGCAAGCCGGAGATCGCGCGGCATTGCTCACGATCTGGGAGGATAGAGCAGCGGTGGAGGCTATTGAGAGCTCGCCTTCTTACCGGCGGGTGGTTCGCGAGCTGGCGGGGAGTGACCTGCTGGACGGGGATCAGTCGGTGGAGGTCCTGGAGGTCGAGGGTGGAGATCTCCGTCCGGAGGTACTGGTAGAGGCGCTCGACCGGACGAGGCGCTCCGGTTCTTGGAGTTCGCGTGAATAGAGTGAGAAAGGTTAGGACGCGCCGTAGAGGGCGCCACGATGGACCAGACGACCTAGTCCCACCACACGGGTCTACGCCATGGAATGATCGGGTTGGGGACCGAATGGAGCGGAGTCCGCCGAACTGTGCCTGCAGCACTAAGCAAAGGCAAGAACCCGAGGCTGCCGCACTAGCGGTCGAAGGAAAGAAGGGCGACATGGAGTACAGGGAACACGTGGTGCCGCGAGGCCACTACCGGATCTACGCGCGGGAATTCGCGGGCGAGGAGCCCGCGATCGTACTGATGCACGGCTTCCCGGACAACGTCCACCTCTACGACCGGCTGGTGCCGCACCTTTCGGGCCGGCGGGTCGTAGTCTTTGACTTCCTCGGCTGGGGAGCGTCGGACAAGCCCGAAGGTTACCCCTACACCGCGGACAACCAGACCCGAGACCTCGACGCTGTGATTGGACACCTGGGGCTCAAGAGCGTCGTTCTTGTCGCCCACGACGCCTCGGGACCGCCGGCGATCGACTGGGCGCTGGCGCACCCGGACAGGGTAGCGGCGCTGGTTCTGCTGAACACTTACTACGGGCGCACGCCAGCTGCGCGGCCGCCGGAGGCTATCTTGCTCTTCTCCACGCCCGTCTTGAGGAACGTAGCGCGTCTCGTCTCGGGGAGGTTCGACCTCTTCCGCAGGATGTACTGGTGGCAGGTCGGCACGAGATTCATCCGGGACGAGGAAGTGCGAAAGGAGTTCGTGCCGCTCCTCTACGAGCAGTTCGACTCGACGCCGAGCACCAAGCCTGCGTTCTTCTCCCTCAATGCCGATCTGCGGGGGACCATGAGGTCCCGCTCGGGTGCAGAGCCCGAGATGCGAGCTTTCGGGCGTCCGGTGAGGATAATTTTCGGCGAGGCGGACCCCTACCTGAACGCCGGCGTGGCGCGTCACTTCCACCGTCTGTTCCCCGACTCCGAGCTATTCCTCTTGCCCACGGCGAGGCACTTCCCGCAGTTGGACGAGCCCGAGGAGGTGGCGCACCTTATACTCTTGACACCCTTGGCCGGGAGGACGGACTCAGCCACCGGAACCTCGACAGCTAGCGAGGGAAGGGGGACGTGATGGGAGCACGCGAGGGCAATGATGACAACTCATTCCAAACGCGAGTGCGTGGAAGGTAGGCGTTCTCGGAAGTCCGGCAAGCGGCGACGGATCCGGGATGAGTCTGCGGTGAGAAGTCAGTGTGGGTAATGTCAAACGGCTCATTGGCCGAGTGGTTCGACGTCATCATCCGGCTTGAGGATGTGACCCCCACGCGCCTGCTTTTGCCTTAGGGTTGAAACGGAACGCCTCAGGGCTGGATCATGGGCGAGGGTATGATCTCGTCCGAAAGTCCCGCTCGGAGAGGAGACGTTATGGTGACCGAGAACTACCCCACCTACCCCGATCTGGCAAGGTCGCCGTGGTCCCCGGCGGGTCGGGGAGGATCGGAGCAGCCCCTGCTGACCCAAAACAGCGCGAAGGTGACGGTCAAAGATCGAGATGAGGCCGCTATCGACTCCGTGCTGGCTGCATAGACTCGCCTGGTCCGGTAGTGTCCTGAACGCGGCGCATATGATGGTCGGGGCGCGAAAATCTCTACCCCCAATCTACCTTTTGGCTGCTCCATCTCCACCTGCTTCCCTTGTACAACCATGAGTGCAGGCCGAGAAGTCACGCGACGGAGCAAGGAGGGGAGGACCGAAGGTGTTTCCCTTGTTCTCCAGCAACAAACGTGGGGAGCGGCGGGTGTCGCCGCGGGTCTACAGGCTCTTGCTCAGCACGCACATAATCGTCTCCGTCGGATGGTTGGGCATCGTGTTCGCCAAACTCATCCTCGGGCTCCACGCTATGACGTCGGACGCCCCCGACGTCTCCGATGCCCTACGTAAAGTTTGCGCGGAAGGAGTACACACATGGCCACACTACAGGAGTTGCTCGATCTCGAGGGCGTCGTAGTCGCCGGTGAGTTCGACTTCGACGGCAACATGCTCGACTACGAGGCCAACATGGACATCTCAGAAGAGATGGCGCAGATGACTGCCCAGTTCTTCGCCGCCGTCTCCGTAATGCTCAACACTTTAGCTTCCTCATTCGCTGAACGAAGCGGCATGAACTGGGTGCCTCAACACGGCTGGGCGTACTCTGGCGGGGAGTGGACGGCATGCATCGGAGACGGTGGAGGGCGGGGAGTGCTCGTGGAGACGTCCAAGGCTGACTTGAACTGTTGTCTGAGGCTTTGGGCGACGAGTGGTAGCTAGAGACAGAGCATGTGTGTGAAGGGCTTGAGTCCTTGCTTCGAGGCTTAGGGCGTAGCCTCAGCAGAGGATGTGGAGGTGAAGCGCAACCCTACGGGGCTCCCGGAAGCGGCTCCTAGACACGGTTGCCGCACTTAGTGTATCTTGAGCCTGACTTGTGACAATGCATGGTTAGGGGACGAGGAGGAGCAGTAATGTCACACCATTACTCGGGTCCGGATTTCACTTGCCCGCACGGGGATGCCCGCGTCGACCTCTGCGACCTGTTCGCCTTCCCCAAGCCGGAGGACTCAAGCAGGTCGATCCTCATCATGGACGTGCATCCGTCCATGAGCGTGAACCCGGAGGGGCCTACCTCTGCCGAGCCTTTCGCGCCAGAGGCGCTCTACGAACTCAAGATCGACACCGACCGGGATGCGGTCGCGGACATCGCTTATCGGATCCGGTTCTCGCCATCAGAGAACGGGGCGCAGAGTGCGACGGTGCGCCGCGTCGAGGGCGCCGATGCCGCCGGGACGGACGAAGGCGGGGAAGCAATCATCGAGGGTGCTCCGGTGTCGACGGGGTCCGAAGCGCAGGTGACGGAGGCTGGCGACTACCGCTTCTTCGCGGGCTGGCGTAGCGACCCCTTCTTTTACGACGTGGGGGGTGCCCT
>JARDZQ010000244.1 GCA_029240775.1 Rubrobacteraceae bacterium
GAAAGAGCTGGGACGACAGGACGGCTACTTCTGTCCCTCGCAGTTCGAGTCGGAGTGGAACGTCGAGGAGAACCGCGTTTGGCTGGGGCCGGAGATCCTGGCCCAGCTCCCCGAGGGCAGGGTCCCCGACGCCCTCGTTATGGGTGTGGGCACAGGCGGCACCCTCGTCGGCGTCGGCCAGGCCTTCCGTGAGGTCAACCCGGACGTAAAGATCTTCGCGATGGAGCCCTCGGAGTCGGCGACGATACTCTGTGGCGAGGTGGGGGAGCACCTCATCGAGGGCATCGCCGACGGCTTCGTGCCCGGCATCTTCCAGCGCCACCAGCGGCTCGTGGACACCACCCTCACCGTGACTCCGGCGAGGCGGTCGAGAGCATGAAGGACCTTGCCCGGCGCTACGGCCTCTTCGTCGGTCCTTCGAGCGGGGCGAACATGATCGCCGCCCGCAAGATCCGCGAGAGCTACCCCGAACTGGAGACGGTCGTCACCCTCTTCTGCGACGAGGGCGAGAAGTACATAGCCGACCACTTCGCCGATGAGGTGCAGGTCACCTCGGAGACCTACAGCTGAGTCCAACCCCACAATCACACTCCGAGCTGAATATAGTCCATTTGGGGGATGCGAGGGCCGCCACCCCGACGGTAGACTGCCGCGTGAGCCGGATGGTCCCGTAGCGAGCCCAACGAGCCGGGAGGTTCCACGATGCCGCTGGTCACGGAACGCAACCGCAAGTGGTGGACGGTCGTGGCGATGGCGCTGACCACCCTGATGATGACGATAGACTTCAACGGCATCACGGCCGCGTTGCCGAACATCGGCCGGGACCTCGACACCTCCACCGCTGGACTGCAATGGACGATAAACGCCTACCTGCTGGCTCTTGCGGCTCCCTCGGTAGCCGCCGGGCGCTTGGCCGACATCTTCGGCCGCCGCAGGGTGCTGCTCATCGGCACCTTCGTATTCGTGATAGGCTCCGCGGGGTCTGGCCTGGCTCAAGCCAACTGGTGGTTGACCTCCGCCCGGGGCTGCTGGCGGCGACTGCTAGCGCGGGCGCACCCGAACGGGGCCGGAGGTACAATGTGGGCCTCTGACAACGAGGGCTTCCACGCAGTCCTCGAAATTTGGGTAGTCTTCTGCTGCATGGAGTGGGAGCAGCAGGAAGGGGGCTCTGTTGGCTAAGAGCAAGTTGACGGTGTTGATGGTGGCTGTGCTGTGCATGGTGTTTCTGTCCGGTCACAGAGTCTACCAGGGCTTCGACTTCTCTAGGGTCCAGCACAGGCACGGGGAAGAGAGGGCCAAGGTCTGTGACCGGGAGCCTGACGCCAGCCGGGCAGGTGTGGAGATAGAGCGCAGGAACGGCGACGGTGGTTACTACCTAGACGAAAACAACGTCCTCCCGGGCTGCGGCTTCTCACCATGGGGGAAGTCGCACATCATCTTCCATCGGACCTGCGAAGGTGGACCCCTCGGGGCCTGCAGAACGGACTTCCACGTTAGCGCGCAGAAAGCAGCAGAGATAACGCAGGAGAGAAACGCCGTCCGTGATTAGCGGGAGCTGTGGCGCGAGTCCGAGCGGCGCTACCACGAACGCCAGCGCCGCGAGAACGCCGCGCCTCGGTCCGGGGGAAGGGGGCCGGTAGCTATGCCCGTTGCTCCGGGATCACGAGGGGCGGGATGGCGGCGATCCCCGAGGCCAAGGCGGGCGTCGCCTCCGAGATACTCTCGATGATCCGGCTCCTCGGGGCCGTCTTCGGGGTGGCGATGGCCGGGGCCCTGTTCAAGGCGCTGGAGAACGCGAAACTTGCGGAGCTGCTGGCTGCCGCCGGCGCGAGCCTCGACGCCTCGGAGAGGACGGAGATAAAGGGGCTGCTCTCGGGGTCGGACGCCGCAGAGGACAAGATCTCCCAGCTCGCTCCGAGCGTCGCGGAAGGGGTCGAGCGCGTGGTCCGCGAGGCGTTCGTGTACGCCCTCGACGGCACCATGCTCCTGTGTATGGCGGTCTCTGTGATGGGCGCCCTTGCGGCCTTCCTGGTAAGCGAGCGGACCGCCAGCTCCGAGCAACACGTTGCTCGTACGCCCGATACCGGAGATGCCAAGGCCTGAAGTCTTCGGCTCGTAACCGCCGCGGCTAGCCCCAGTATATGCTAGGCTTATCCCGTCCGAAGACGGGCGCGGGAGAGAGCCGCCGCAAGTGGCGGCCGCCGAAGGTGAAAGGCCAGTAGGGGATAGGGCCGAATCTCTCAGGCAAAAGGACCGCGTGCCGGAGGGCGTCCTGGAAAGTCCGGTTCCGGCTTCGCCGGTACCGGCGCCGACGGGGTAACACTCTCAGGTTTTGGGACAGGACGGAAAAATGGAACGTCCATCCGAGAACAGGGGGTAGTACCGCGTGGCGCGATTCACACCGCACACCGAGGCCGACATAGAGGAGATGCTGGAGGCCATCGGGGTCGACTCTCTAGACGACCTCTTCGCAGATGTCTCGCCGAAGTTCGAAGGAGAGCTGGACCTCCCGCCGGCGCTCTCCGAGCACGAATCGCTCGCCGACGTGCACGAGGCGGCCAAAGAGAACGTCGCCGGGCTCCCGATCTTCCTTGGGGCGGGGGCCTACGACCGCATCGTGCCCTCCGCCATAGGGTCCATAATCTCCCGTGGTGAGTTCCTCACCTCCTACACCCCCTACCAGCCGGAGGTCAGCCAGGGACACCTGCAGGTCGTCTTCGAGTTCCAGAGCGTGATCTCCGAGCTCACCGGCCTCGAGGTCTCCAACGCCTCGGTCTACGACGGCTCGAACGCCGTCGCCGAGGCAGCCCTCATGACCGCCCGCCTGACGAAACGAGATCCCAAGGTCGCCGTGTCGAAGGGACTCAATCCACGCTACCGCGAAGTCATCGAGACCTACGGGGTCGAGGTGGTAGAGCTTACGTTTGAAGACGGCACGACCGATTTCTCGGAGGTACCGGACGACGTCTCCGGCGTCTTCGTGCAGAGCCCGAACTTCTTCGGGATCGTCGAGGACATAGAGGCAGCCTCCGAGGCGGCTCATGGTGTTGACGCGCTGGCTGTCGCGGTGTGCGACCCGATCTCGCTCTCCGTCCTCGAGAGCCCCGGCAACCTGGGCGCGGACGTCGCGGTAGGGGAGGCCCAGCCGCTCGGGATGCCGCTACTCTTCGGCGGCCCGTACGCCGGGTACATGGCGACGAAGAAGGAGTTCGTGCGCCAGCTCCCGGGCCGCATCGCCGGTGAGACGGTCGATCAAGATGGCAGGCTCGCCTACGTGCTCACCTTGCGGGGCCGCGAGCAGGACATCCGGCGCGCGAAAGCCAACTCGAACATCTGCACCAACCAGGCGCTCACCGCTCTCGCCGCGACCGTCTATGCCGCGCTCGTGGGGCCCGAGGGGATGCGCAAGGTAGCCGAGCTCTCCGCCTCGAAGGCGCGGTATCTAGCTGACAGGCTCCAGGCTTCAGGTATGGGGTTGCGCTACCCCGAGGCTCCTTTCCTGTGGGAGTTCGTCGTCGAGTTGCCGGACGTAGCGAAAGCCAACGAGGCGCTCTTGGAGGCCGGGATCGTGGGGGGCCTGGATCTCGGGGACGGGGCGATGCTCGTCGCTGTGACGGAGAAGAGAACCAGGAAGGAACTCGACGCCTTCGTGGAGGTGGTGGCGAATGCTGGGTAACCTGATCCGGGACAAGGGAAGGGAGGGCCGGCGCGGCTACACTCTCCCGAAGCTCGATGTGGAGGAGACGAAGCTCGACGAGGTCCTGCCGGAGAAGTCGGTTCGCAAGGAGAAGCCGCGGCTTGCGGAGGTGGACGAGCCGACCGTGATCCGTCACTACACCAACCTCTCGCGCCAGAACTGGGGGATAGATACGAACTTCTACCCCCTTGGCTCCTGCACGATGAAGCACAACCCGCGCGCCAACGAGGCTGCAGCCACGGTGCCCGGCTTCGCGGGGCTCCATCCTTTGCAGACGGAAGATCAGACGCAGGGCGCCCTGCGGGTCATGCACGAGGTACAGGGGTTCCTGGCGGAGATCTCCGGCCTCCCGGCCGTCTCCTTGCAGCCTATGGCGGGTGCCCAGGGCGAGCTCACGAGCATACTCATGATCCGGAAGTGCCTGGAGGACGCCGGCGACCACGGTAGAACCACCGTCATCGTTCCGGAGACTGCCCACGGGACGAACCCGGCGACGGCCTCGATGGCGAACTTCAAGGCCGTCGAGGTCGGGCTCGACGCGCACGGCTGCGTAGACGTGGACGAGTTGCGCGAGATGGTGGACGAGACTACCGCCGCGCTC
>JARDZQ010000245.1 GCA_029240775.1 Rubrobacteraceae bacterium
CCTCTCTAGCGTTACGGACGCCGAGTTGGTGCAGATGGCTGGCCGTTCCTGGATGCCCAGAAGGCAACAACAGCGAAGCTCGGCCAACCTTATGGCGCCTAGGGTTTCCAGATTGTTGCTCAGCCACACCATCTGGTGGCGCACCTGGTGCTGTGCCTCTACACGGTGGCGTTTCCTTGGCCGCCTATCCTAGGAGTGCCTTGAAGCGACCGTGCAGGAGATGGTAGGTTGCGTGCCGGGCAACTGCACGCTACTTCCGCATCAACCACCGCTTGGAGAGCGTCCCTGAAGGGCTCGACCTAGTGATTGGGGGGAAGGAGGAGAGCGTTGATCACCGTCACCGAGCACGCCAGAGAGGTCTTGAGGAGCTACGAGCGCCCCGAGGGCACGGCTCTGCGCTTGGATCCCGCGAACGGGCACGGACCGGACGGGCCGCTGGCCCGTTTGGGTTTCGGGGAGCCTAGAGGAGACGACCAGGTCGTCGTCGACCGGGAGGGTGAAGAGGTACTGCGCATCGACCGGTCGGTGAGCGAAGGACTGAACGGCAGCGAGATAAGCGTGGTGAGCACGCTGGCGGGCCCGGGTCTCGACATAAGGGAGCCCACAGGCACCTGGCCACTGCCGGACGACTCCTAGAAAAGGTGGCCCGCCCAGGGTAAGACGTGGCGGAACGAATCCGAGCCAGCTCATGGTGTGAGGTCCGCGGGGCGGTCGACCTTAGTAATTAATAGCGAAGGCGAGCACGGCACCCGTGAAGAGCGGTACTCCGACTACCAACCACAACACCGCCAACACGAAGATGGTGTACGACAGGTCCTGGGGTGGCTTCTTGCCACCACGCTCTATGACCTCGCGTAGCCTCCGCAACTCCTTCTCGAACATATGCCGGTCAAACTCCGCTTGCTCGGGCCCTCTAGCTTCCACCTCAGCCTCCCCTCCTCGGCACCCTGATTGTAACCGGTAGAACTATCAAAATGATGCACAAAGTCTTGAGAACGCCATCGCTTGGACCCGCTGGCAGCCGGGCCACAATACCTGGCCCTGCCGCTCTTCCAGTCGGATTCGGCGGTCAGTCTCTTTTTCTCGACCCCGCCTAAACGACGAACGAACGCTGAGGTTGGCGTACTCTTTAGCCATCCGTAGGATGCCTATCTACGGGTCTAGAGTGTGGGACCTCAACGAGCAGACTCGACGCCGAGGGTGGTCGAGAAAAATAGTTCATTTGGGGGATGCGCGAAACCCACTCGGGAACGTAAGCTGTTCGCGTTCTGGCGCCAAACAGGAGGAGGTTCCCGTGGAGGCGAACATCGACAGTTCGACGCTCGAAGGGCTCCGAGCAGGCTTGCGGGGCGACGCCTACGTCCCCGGCGATGAGGGCTACGAGGAGGGGCGGACGGCGTGGAACCTCAACGCCCACCAGGCCCCGGCACTCGTGGTCGTGGCTGAGGGGGCTGCGGACGTCGTCGCCGCGGTGCTCCTGGCGCGCGAGGAGGGTCTTGGCGTCGGCGTGATGGCCACCGGACACGGCGTCGCCGCCCCCTCCGACGGCGGTGTCCTCGTCAACACCTCCCGCATGAGGGGCGTGCGAGTGGACCCCGAGACCCGAACTGCCCGGGTGGAGGCCGGCGCCAAGTGGGCCGACCTGGTCCCCGAGGCGGCGGCGCACGGGCTGGCGGGGCTGCAAGGCTCGACGTCCGGGGTCGGGATCGTCGGCTACACGATGGGCGGGGGCTTCGGCTGGCTCGGACGCAAGTACGGCTTCGCCGCCGACTCCGTCAAGGAGGCCGACGTGGTCACCGCCGAAGGGGAGCTCGTCAAGGCCAGCGCCCACGAGAACGCCGACCTGTTTTGGGGTCTGAAGGGCGGGGGGGGAACTTCGGGATCGTGACCTCGCTAGAGTTCGCCCTCTACCCCATAACCCACGTCTACGGAGGCAACCTCTTCTACGCAGTGGAGAAGGCCGAAGAGGTCCTGGAGCTCTACGCTCGCTGGTCCGAGGACCTCCCCGAGGAGGTGACCTCGGCGGTGGCGTTCCTGAACGTGCCGCCCATGCCGGACATCCCGGAGCCGCTTAGGGGGAGATCCGTGATAACGGTGAGGTTCTGCTACACGGGCGAGGGCCTTGAAGAGATGGGCGAGGAGTTGCTGGCGCCCTGGCGAGAGCTTGGCGAGTCCAAGATTGGCGAGCCCATCATGGACACTTTCGGGGTCATGCCATACGAGATGATGGACATGATCAGCATGGACCCCGTGGACCCGCTCGGGGCATATGGTCACTCCGAGATGCTACGTGACCTCTCGCCGGAGACCCAAGAGACGCTCGTGAAGCTCGCGGGCGCGGAGTCCAACTCGCCCCTGATCCTGCTGGAGGCGCGCCAGCTCGGCGGAGCCCTCTCGCGCCCGCCCGCAGACCTCAACCCCATGGGCCGCAGCGACGCGCGGTTCATCCTGAACGGGATCGGGGCCACCTTCAGCCCAGAGATGGCCCAGGCGGTGCAAGCGTACCTCGCCTACGTCGCAGAGGCCGTCGAGCCCCACGCCAGCGGCGCCCAGTACGTGAACTTCATGGACCTCGACGGAGCGACTCCCGAGCGCGTGAAGGCCGCCTACTCACAAGGGGACTGGGATCGCCTAGTGGAACTGAAAGGTCGCCGCGATCCGGAGAACCTCTTCCGCTTCAACCGCAACATACCGCCGTCATCGGTCGCGGTTTAATCCGAGCCTGTGGAGAGGAACACGAAGAGGACCGTGCGGCCTCCCTGGAAGACACAGGGTGACACCTGTCCGCAAACGCACTAATACGTGAGAAGAAGAGGCACCGATATACGACCAGACGATCGACGCCACGGTACACATGCCGTGGGTTTCGTAAGGTCTCCAGCGGTCGATGGTCATGGACATCAGCTCGAGGACGACTTGTCTGAGGTGCAAGTTCCTCTTTCGTTCGCTGGTCTGACACCACGATGAACTCCTGAGGCTCGGTGTGCCCAGCAGAAGGATAGCGGGAAGCCAAGTCCAGGATCCGGTCCACCTTCTCCTGGGGCACGTCCCTGTACAGATTTCCCGGCACATCCGCCGCCTCTTCACCACTGTCTCGAAGCCAATAAACCATCACCCCCGAACTACGACCTTCGGCAGGGTACCTTCGCAAAGAGTTAGGCCGCAGGCCAGATATTAGGCAATGGCTTGCGATCGTTGTGGGTACATCACGGATAGGCAGGCAAACGAAGCCTTAGGGCGAGATGGCTGAGAGAAGGGAGTCGAACCGTGGCCGACGTACACGTCTACTTCAACAGACCGGCGGACAAGGAGGACGCCAACTTGGAAGATCTTAGAGAGGCTCTCAGGAATCTAGAGCATGTCTCTGAGGTCAGGTTTGATCCGTCGGGCAATGTGGTGGCTGTGTCGTTCGAGGGAGGTGAGGCGGAGCAGGAGGCGATCGAGCGCGCCGTCGAGGAGGTCGGCTACGAGGTTTCGAGGCTTTCTGTAAGGAGCACCTTTACCGAGGGTTCGAACCTTTGGGATATCTGAAGTTCACCCAATGAAGTAGGAGGCCAATTACAGGTGGAGTTGGAGACCTCGTCTACCAGAACCTGGAGCGGGCCCCGCACCACGGGGTGGTCGTCGCGATACACAAGACCATCCCGCTCGGGCCGGTGCCGATGGAGCCGTTTAGGGTGGACGACCTGGACGCCGCCTTCATAGCTTACCCTGACCTGCCCATCGAGATCGTGCACGGCGGATTCGCGTCATCGAGGACGAGAAGATGAACCAGGTAATGCGCTTCCCTAACGCCTACGTGACGCTCGTGACGCACTCGAGCTGCTTCATGGCGCCGTTCTTCCTCGCCTAGGTCCATAACCTGGTTCACGAGGTTCCGGAGGTCGCAGCAGTCAACGCTTCGCTAGACACCGGATACGACTGGATGCCCACATGTCCGAAACCTACAAAGAGCGCTACCGGCGAGCCAGAGGGCTACCCGGAGCTCAGCGCCAACATTGGCACGGGCGACCCGGCGACTTGGTCATAGCTGAGGCGGTCCGCTCTATGGTGTTCGCTCGCTGTGAGGCGGCAGGGGCGGGCGTGGGGCTTTCGTGGGAGACAGAGTGAGAGAGGGGCTCCTTCATGTGAGTCTTCGGTGTCTCTTTGGACTAAGAAGACGAGCGGGTGGACATAACCGTGGATCTGCGCTCTCTGGCATGCGAAAACACCGAAGACCTGCGTGCTATGCACGAGCGCATCGTGCGGGAACTGCCAAAGAAGGACCTTAACGTGGACGAGGCGGCAAA
>JARDZQ010000246.1 GCA_029240775.1 Rubrobacteraceae bacterium
ACCGACCCCAACGAGCAGGAGAGCGTGGTGATGCGACCGGAGCTGGACGAGAAGGTGCCCTAGCGCCAAGCGTCCTGCGCGCTCTGCGTTCTTCAGCTAGCCGTCGATCTCCACCTCCGCCTCGCAGTTGACCGGGGCATTCAGCGGTATCGTCATTCCGATGGAGGAACGGGCGTGTGCTCCCACTTCGGGGCCGTAGAGCTCGAGGATGAGGTCCGAGTAGCCGTTGGTGACCAGCGGCGTCTGGTTGAACCCGGGGGCTGCGTTGACCATGGCGAAGACTCGTAGCCAGGCTGTGACTCGGTCGAGGTCCCCGAGTGCCCGCTTGAGGCTGGCGAGGTGGGCAAGGGCGACGCTGCGGGCGGACTCGTAGCCCTCCTCGGCCGAAACCTCGGTGCCTACCTTGCCCAGCGGCCCGGCCACCGAGCCGTCCGGGTTCAAGGCTATGTGACCGGAGATGTAGGCCCGGTTGCCGCGCACACGCACCCACGAGAAGGGCATCCGCAAGCCTGAGGGCACCTGCATTGGCCCGGGTAGGACGAGGCCGAGGTCCTCGAGCTTCGCTTCGATGTGCATAGGACTGCTCCCTTCTGCGTGCGTTGATAGCCTTCGATGATGAACTGAGTAATGATGCACCTTCCCAAGCCTCACGTGATCTTCCGAGAAAACCCCTACTAGGCAGCTCGGTGAATAGCAGTGGACCGCCCGGTGAAGGGGATGGCGGCGGACCGGTCGATGCCCGCCGTGTAGCCCGCCAGGTACAATGGGGCCTTCAGGAACGGCCGCGGAGGGCCCCATCCAGATCGCGAAGCAGCTCCCCGACGCGCCCGCCACCGGGCGGTGCCGCGGGGTAGCGGCTGAGCACGTCGACGACGACCGGTGTCGCGCGCCGGCGAGCTCGCTCGATGTGATCGGCGCCGACATCCCGATCACCGCCCGCCGTAAGTTCGGCCGCCCTCGCCGCGTGGGCCGCTGCCCCCAGGATGTGCTTCACCTGGTGGGCATTGGCCAGCGGATGCAAGTACGCGGCGGATGCCGCGCACATCGCCGCTCGCGCCGCGTCGCCCGCGGCCGCGGTGTTTGCGTCTCGGGCCGCCTTGTGCGCCGCCCACGCGGTGTCGCGCAGCGTCTTCCCGCGTTCGCCGCCTCGAGCGAACGTCCACGCGGCGTCAATCGCGTCGCGAGGGCGGGGGTCGGCCGGATGTGCGCTCTCGAAGATCTCCAGCGCTTCGTGCGCGCTCACAGCAGCGTAACCGGTGACCTCACGAAGATCCTGCATGCTCAGAACGATCCCGCCGGTTTCGTTCGCCACGGTCACCATCCCCGTCTACCACACCGGACACCGCCACTCGGCTGCTCAGCGCTCGGGAGCGCCACCCTGGATCATCCGGCCGTCATGAACGCGTCAGCCGAGCACATCTGGGCCCGGCAGAGCGCACGCGACCAGCGTCACGGTGGCCTCCCTCCCGCTTGGCGGACCCACGCTGTTCACGGCCAGACAGTCTACAGGGGGTGCCACCTTCGGAGAACCAGTCTTCTGGGCACTTGGGTGAATAGCGATGTGCACAGTTCGCGGCCTGTGTAATTTTAGAGGGCTGTCGAATCACGAACGAAAGGACTGTTGAGATGTCCGACTTCCCGAATAGCGTGGAGGGCGCTGGGTCGGTGCGCTACATCAACCCTGACTCCCTGAACAAGAACTCTGCCTTCACGAACGTCGTCGTCGTTGAAGGAAACGTCAAGACCGTGCACATCGGCGGTCAGAATGCCGCCAACGCCTCAGGAGAGATAGTTGGTAAGGGCGACATCGTGGCGCAGACCGAGCAGGTCTTAGCTAACCTGCGCGCGGCGCTGGCGGCGGGCGGTGCGGAACCCGAGCACATCATCAAGTGGAACGTCTATATAGTCGAGGGGCAACCGCTGCAGGCTGGCTTTGCCGCGTTCCAGAACGCTTGGCCCGAGGTGCCCAACCCGCCGGCCATCACGGGGGTGATCGTCTCGGGTCTAGCGCATCCGGACTTCTTGGTGGAGATGGACGCCGTCGCTGTCGTGCCGCAGTAGACCGTGAGCCGAACTTCCGAGAACGCTTACCCAAGGCGAAGTTCGGAAAGGGGTATCGGACCGGTTCGCTAGCGAGAATCGAGGTCTTCGGTCTGCTGCATGCAGTGTTGGAATGCAAGGCGGGCGAAGGCTTCTTCTGTAGGGTTGCCGCGTAGCCTTGCCCTCTTTTCTTCGGCGATCCAGAAAGCAGCTTCTATCCACGCTTCCCGTTGCGGCGTCCACGAGAAGATATCTTGAGATTCCTCGTAGAAGCCTTGAGATCCCATCACTTCATCTTAGCGCAAGGTGCATGGCCGCAGTCCTAACAGGCCAGGACCGCCGGGAAGCTAGTAGTCGCGCCCCAAACATAGCTGGCTCCTCCGCGGCGCTTGTGGGCGATTCTCGTGGCTCTCAGCGCACCTCTATACCCTGCGCATACAAGGTGATCTCAACCAGCATATGCCGCTGTGATCGACTTGAACGTATCTGCGCTCCAGCGGCCGAGGCCCTTCACGCCGGTGATATTGTCGGAAACCTCCTCGTCAGAGAGCTCGTGGAGAGTGTCCAGCTCGAGCTTCCCGTCATGAACGCGGGCCGCAAGGTCGCGGAGGTACGCTATCTTCTGCCGCGAGAGCCCGACCCCCCGCAGGGTCTCATCTTCGGCGATGAGGAGCTCTACTGGCGCCGGCGGGCGGTCCTCGAAGAGCGCGACGAGGCGAGCGTAGATAGTGCGCGCCGCCTTTGTCGAGAGCTGCTGACCGACGATGGTCCGCACGAGGGAGCCATAGGCGTCGTCGGGGCGTCCGCGGCGGCGAGCGGCGTGGTCGAGAGGCCCTATCCTCTCCACGAGCGCGGCCATGACCGAGTCGCCGGACTCGCGCAGAAAGAGGAAGCCCGCGTCGAGAAACGCAGGGTCCTTTGCCCCGGCCTCTGTCGTCACCCTACCGGCCGAAAAAGAGCTTCGCGGCCGGGCTCATCATCTCCGGGTTCCACATCGGCTCGAAGGTGAGCTGGGCGTTCACCGTCTCGACGCCCTCGATGCTCAGGGTCTCGGTCTCGACCTGCTCCTGGATCAGGTCCCCCACAGGGCACATGGGGCTCGTCAGGGAGAACGTTACGTCCACGTGGCGTCCCTCGTCGTGGATGCCGACGTCGTAGATCAAACCCAGCTCCACCAGGTCCATCCCGATCTCCGGGTCTATGACGTTCCTAAGCTGGTCCCTCACCCGCTCCTCGGTAAGCACTCTCTCACCTCTCCTATGGTTTGCTACACTCCGATATTCTATCGGCCCCCGGCTCCCTTTCCACCTCGAAACTCTCGTTCTCGCTGACGCAAGCCCGTGTCCAGCGCTTGTTACACCTGATGCACTTATCCCCTGCTTCGCCGGATTTATCCACAACATGTTGTGGATAACCCTTGAAAACCGGCTCACAAACACCCCATATTGTTACGGGGAACTAACCTTTCGAAGATGACCTGCCATGGTATGGGCCTGCGGCTCGCGTGTTGCTACGTAGCTGTACGCAAGGTGTCGGGCGCGTGACCTGCCGAGGTTCCAGGTACGCCAGCTGCCCTCCTCTTCGCGGTAATTGTCGAGGATCTCCTCTTCCAAAGCTAGCTCTGTCTCGGGGAGCGCATCGAGGAGGACCGGGGCAGCATCGGCGCTCAGCGTTGTGAGGTAGTAAGGATCGAACCTCTTGCCGTCCTGCATGCGGTCGAGGTTAGTCCTGGCGATGAGGGCGTCGGGGTTGATGGCGTTGAGGGTGAGGACGGCGGCGAAGGCGGCAAGTAGGGCGCCGAAGGCGAAGCGGTCGCGCCGGCCACGTAGGACGGTCAGGATGAACCAGGCGAGCACTACGGCGAGCCAGACCATGAAGGCGGTGACGTAGAAGCGTAGTTGCGTCAGTCCATACTCGCCCACGTAGAGATACATCCGCTGCATGGCCGAGGCCATGATTACGAAGAGCAGGGCCACCAGGGTTCCGGCCAGCACCCGGAAGACCCGCTCGCGGTCCCCGGCTCGGAGGAGCCAGTGTGCCAGCAGCAGCGCCGGAAGCGCTAGCGCCGTCACAGTAACCAGCTCGAAGAAACCGCGCCTGGCGTACTCGGCGTAGGTCAGGCCGGCGGTCGAGACTACTCTGTCGGCGCCGCCGAAGAGGTACCGGATCTGGACGGCGACGAAGGCTACGAAAAGCAGATCGAGCAGGCCCAGGACGGTGCCCACCTCGCCGATGCCGAGCGAGAAGAC
>JARDZQ010000247.1 GCA_029240775.1 Rubrobacteraceae bacterium
TTTCGTCTCGCCCGAGTTCCTTCTCCGCCATTGTGGCTCCCGCCGGTCGGGGCCGTACCAGGCCTTCGCAAGACGCCAGCACAGATCCAGCGCGAGAACGTCGCCGCGCGGCAGGTTACAGTCTGTGCACCACTTCTCGACGTGCTCTTCTGAGCAGAAGATGCTGCTCTTCTGCAGCATTGTCTTTCAGTTGAAGACGATGTCGTCCCACCAGCGTGCCGCGGGGATGGCGAAGTGGGCGATGCCGGGCGCCTCCTCGGGCGAACCGTTGACGACCGTCACCTGCATCGCCGTGCCGCAGCAACTGCACGAGGCCTCGATAACGGCGTCCTGTTGCAGCATCGCGGATATGCCCATCGCGTCCCAGATACAGTTGCCGTACCAGGAACGGTCTCCGGCCCTCACCAGGAAGGGCGTCGGCACGGCCGAGAAGGGGTTGGCCATAAGGATCTCCCCCTACCCTTCTGCAGGACCAGGACGTGCGCGTCGGCGAGACGCCGGAAGGACGCGCTGACATCGTCTGGTACCACCGAGAGCGTTGAGGCCGTCTGCGCTATGGTCGGAGGCAGTCCCTCGCGCATGACGTGGTCGTAGACGCAGTGCCGGACTTCTCTATCAAGGGAAGCTTCCCGATCTACGTTCATCGCCCCACACCTCCGAGGAGACCTTTGCCACCTGACCGGCAATTACGCGGCATGCGGCGGCGTTGCGCCCTCAGCCTGCCAGGCCGAGCACCTCTACGAGGTCTCTCAGCTCGCGCAGCGTCTCGTGGTCGAGCGTGGGGGCGGGGAAGCGGACGTGGGAGGAGGAGACGACGCCGCGCAGCTTCAGGATCTCCTTCCGGATGCCGACGCCCCCGACGCCGAGCTGGGCCTCGAACCGGATCAGGGGCAGATAGCGGAAGAAGTACTCCTGCGCCTCTGAACTCTCTCCCTTCACGAAGAGCCGGTAGGTCTCGACGAGGACGTGCGGGTAGGCGAAGCCCGTCATTATGCCGGCGGCGCCGCGCACAAGCTCCTCGTAGAAGTACATCCCGCCGAGGCCCCCGAAGACGCCGACCTCGGTCTCGGCCTTCTCCAGAAGACTCGAGATCTTGATCGTCGTTGGGGCCTCCTCCAGCTTGACGTAGCGGCAGCCATCGATCTCATCGACGACCCTGGCCAGGAACGGCGCGGGCATGACGACGCCCGTGTTTACCGGCTCGTCCTGCACGACCACAGGCACAGAGACGGCTTGCGCAACCCGCCGGTAGTGCTCGAAGACGAGGTCCAGGTTGCTCTGGTTGTTCGGCGGCGCGACCATGACCGCCGTCGCTCCCGCCGCCTCCGCCTCGCGCGCCCTCTCCACGACCACCTTCGTCGCGACCGCCGAACAGCCCACGACGACGGGGACGCGTCCACCGACGGCAGTAACGTATCGCTCCATCACCGCTTGCCTCTCGGCGTCCGAGAGCTTGTGGGCCTCGCCCATGATCCCGAGCACGGTCACGCCGTGGACGCCGGAGTCCACGTAGAAATCTGAGAGCGACTCGATGCTCTCCTCGTCGAGGTCTCCTTCTTCGGTGAAGGGGGTGAGCGCTATTGTGCAGACGCCGTGCAAGGGCATGAGCCCAGTATAGCGACGCGAGGACGGGTGTACTCGCGAGCGTTGGTACCCGGAGATAGTTTGTAGGTTTATCCTTGGTTCGCTGCCTCGAGAAGGGAGGCGAGCATGTGGGACGAGGCGGACGGCCTCTGGGCCGACGAAACGGTCGAGGCAAGCTCCGGCACCCTATAGAGGAGGCAGTACACCGTCTATGGCGACTGTTCAAGCTCCAAGGCGCTTGTAGTCCTAACGCACCTAACCGCGCCGAAGCGTCCTCCGAAGGTCGCGAACATAGCTGTGAGGAAGGACTAGGCGGGTGTCGCTTTCAAGAACGCCTCCACATCCCGCACGACCCACTCCGGCCTAACCCAGTGCGCCAGGTGGCCGGTCTCTGGGTACACCTTCAAGGTCGCCTTAGGGATCGCCGCTGCGCGCCGCTCCTGTTCCTCGCGCGGCAATAGGGCATCCTGCTCTCCCCACAAGATTAACGTCGGTGCGCTGATCTCGCCATACCGGGCCGTATCATCGACTGCGAGTACCACCCCCTCCCAGTAGTCGCGCCAGACGCGGGCAGGTACCTTGAGGCTCTCGGAGAGCGCCCTCTCCAGAAACCCTTCTGGGATCTGGTAGTGGATTATGCTCTCAAGCAGTGCTCTGACGAACTCGGGCGGGACGGGATCTTCCAGCGTGCGCAGGGACTCCGACCACCCCATGACGGCCTCGTTGTTCACCAACGTCGTCGGCGAGCCGATCAGGACGAGGCAGCTAACGCGGTGTGGGTAGTCAAGCGCCACGCGCTGCGCGATCAAGCCACCCGAGGAGTCACCGACGAGGATCGCCTCCTCGATACCGACTGCCTCCATGAACGCATCCACATCGGCAGCGTAGTCATCCGCCGCGTAACAGCACTCGGGCTTATCCGAATCCCCATGTCCGCGCTGGTCGGGCACGAAGGCGTGGTAGGTGGGCGAGAGCAAGGGGAGCACACGGCCGTAGGAGAACCACGAGTCGGCGTAGGCGTGCAGGAAGATGATTGCTTCCCCCTCTCGATCGCCCCGCTCGGCGTAGTGCAGGCGCGGGCCCGTCGCGAGGTGGACCGTGGCGAACCTCGCCTGGGTCGGCTGGCGCAGCGCTTTATCCTTCCTCCGCCCACGGTGGGACTGTCCCCACGCGCCAGAATGATGCCATTAGGGCAAGCAGCCTGCATCCAGAGAGAGGGGGCTACTCAGCGAAACTCGCAGGAGATGAGTTCTCCGGAGTTCACTTGAACCAAGATAAGCTAAGAGAGCGTGTCCGTCCGCGGCTCCATGCGGGATACGGACAAACCCGCGGCGCTCGCTGACGGCGTGGAGCCTTGCCCGGCGGCTTCCCGAACTCGGCATAAGCGGGTGTCTACGGTTTGAGATCTTTGCGGGGCTAGCGAACGACGGGGTTGGAGAGCGGCTCGAAGCCGTTTATGCGGCATTCGGCCACGTCGCCCTCCTTTATGACCACCGCCCCCGGCGTGCCAGTCAAGATCACGTCGCCCGGCAGAAGGGTCATGACCCGCGAGTGAAACGAGACGAGCCACCACGGAGAGAAGGTCATGTTCGAGACCGTGTTGCTGGTGCGGACCTCGCCGTTCAGGACCGTAGAGACCTCCAGGGCCTCCAGATCCGCTATCTCGTCGGGCGTCACGAGCTCGGGACCGAAGCTGAAGAAGGTGTCGAAGCTCTTCGCTCGCGTGAGGTAGCGTGGGTTCTTCCTCAAGATGTCCTCGGCGGTCATGTCCAGCACCGACGTCAAGCCCGCGACCACCGAGGGGGCTTCTACTTCCGAGACATCTCTAGCCTCACGGCCGATGATGAGGGCGAGCTCGGCCTCGGCCGTCACCCGCTCGGACTGGTCGGGGAGCAAGATCTCATCCCCCGGCCCGATGATGGTGGTGTCCGGTCGCATGAAGCTCGCCGGCTCGTCTGAGGGGGCACTCTCGGAGAGGTCGCCCGCGTGCTCGACGTAGTTGAGGCCGATCCCCCAGATCTTGCGCGGACGGCGGTACAGCGGGCCGTAGGAGGGTTGAGAGAGCTCTACTCCTCGCACCTCTCCGCGGTCGCAGGCTTCCTTGAGCGCGTAGAAACGCCCGCTCTCCAGTAGTGAGAGAAGCTCGGCTCCCTTCTCCTCGGAGGGATCGCCGTACTGCTCCGGGACGGGCACCACGCCGCCGGGGAGCACTAGGGCCGCTTCTTCTCTACCCTCCTGCCTGATAGTCACCAGCTTCAATCGCTTCTCCTTTGATGGACCTATCAGCCGGCGTCCGCCGTCATTATTCTGACGCAGTAGAAGCGCTGGCGGAAGATGCAGCGCCACGAAGGACATGCACTTCAGAAGATACGCTACCCTGGTTAGTGCGCTGCATTGGTGCCGCGCAGGTGGAGGTCCGGCAGGAGGGAGCCGGGTCTCTTCTTTCGAGCATTGACTGACCCAGCGCCGCCTCGGCTCGCGGCCGAGAGAGGCTGACGTTAGAACTCGAGGAGCACCCTTTGAGGACCGCGTGGCGTCCCGCAGGCCACAGAAGCTGGGTGCCGACGCTTACCGCTCCGCCGAGAACATAATGTGGGAGGCGAGAAGCCCGGGGAGGTTGCTGGGGTGCTTGTATTCGAAGCCGAAGCGATGCCGGGCTACGGGGAAGTCGAACGTGGCCGC
>JARDZQ010000248.1 GCA_029240775.1 Rubrobacteraceae bacterium
TCGTCTACCACACCCGCGAGGTTAGCGACGGCCAGATCACACCCGACTCCACCGCCGATGTCCTCACCACACTCGACTGGGATCGCCTCTACCCACTGGCTGGTCCCGTCGCTATCGAGGGGGCAGAGCCCGGCGACGTCCTCGAGGTAGAGGTTCTCGACATGCACACCCAGGGGTGGGGCTGGACGGCGGTCATCCCCGGCTTCGGGCTGCTGGCGGAGGACTTTACGGAGCCTTACCTCAAGGTCTTCGACCTCACCAACGGAGACTACACCCTCTTCAAAGACAATATCGCCATCCCCATAGAGCCCTTCTTCGGGACGATGGGCGTGAACCCCGGCAACCCCGAGAAGCCGCCCATCATGCCCCCTGGCCCGTTCGGCGGCAACATGGATACCCGCCATATTACGAAGGGCAGCAGGCTCTTCTTGCCGGTGCACGCCCCCGGGGCGCTCTTCTCGTGCGGCGACGCGCACGCCGCCCAGGGCGACGGCGAGGTCTGCGTGACCGGCATCGAGTCCCCAATGTACGCCTCCCTGCGCTTAGACCTGCACAAGGACCGGAGCATCCCGGCCCCGCAGTTCGCAACACCCGGCCCTCTCACGCCGAGGGTGGAGGAGGCAGGCTGGTACGCCACGATGGGCGTCAACCCCGACCTCATGCAGGCCGCCAAGGACTCGCTGCGCGCGATGGTCGAGCACATAAGCACGACGTACCACCTCGAGCCCGTCGAGGCCTACGTCCTCGCAAGCCTCGTGGTGGACCTCAAGATCAGCGAGATCGTGGACCAGCCCAACTGGATAGTCTCGTCATACCTGCCGCTCGCTATCTTCAGGTAGGCTAACAACAGGAGGCACGATGCCGGCGCCCGAAGCCCTGGCCTTCGACATGTACGGCACGCTTGTGGATCCGGTCGGCATCGGCAAGCAGCTGGAGAAGTATCTCCCGGCCCAGGCGCAGCGCCTGGCCGAGGTGTGGCGCCAGAAGCAGCTGGAGTACACGTTCCGCCTCGCCGCGATGGAGGGATACGAGGACTTCGAGCAGGTCACGCGCAAGGCCCTGGACTACGCGCTCGCCGCGGTCGGGCGAGAGCTCCCCTCAGAGCAGAGAGACGAGCTCATAGCGCGATACAACGACCTTGAGCGGTTCCCCGACGTCGAACCCGGCCTCGAGCGCTTGAAGGAGGCCGGGTACACGATGATCGTCTTCTCCAACGGAGCTCCGCACATGCTCGAGGCGCTCATGGACGCGGCGGAGCTCCGCCCGTACTTCCAGGGCTTCGTGAGCGTTGACGAGGTGAAGACCTACAAGCCCTCCCCGAAGACGTACCGGCACGCCGCACGGCGGCTGGGGCGGCCGGCCTCAGAGGTCATGCTCGTCTCCTCGAACCCGTTCGACGACATCGGGGCGCAGGCCGCCGGCATGCAAGCCGCGTGGGTAGACCGTTCCGGCGGCCTCTTCGACACGCTCGGCTCTCCTCCGGAGATCGTCGTCAAAACGCTCACGGAGCTGGCGTACGCTCTGGAGTGAGCCATGAACCACCTCGTTCTCCTGGGAGATTCTATCTTCGACAACGCCGCCTACACGTCTGGCGCGCCCGACGTCGTCCACCAGGTAAGGCAGCGGCTACCGCCAGGCTGGAGGGCGACGCTCGGAGCCGTGGACGGGGGTACGACAGGGAGCGTGCGCGAACAACTGCGGTCTCTGCCGCCCGATGCGACGCACCTGATCGTCAGCGCCGGCGGCAACGACGCCCTCGTCCACATCGACTTCCTCGGCGCGCCGGTCGGCTCCGCCGCCGAAGCGCTCCTCGGGCTGGCCGACATCGCCACCGAATTCGAGCGCAAATACCACGCCATGATCACAGAGATGCTCGCGTACAGGCTGCCGACGGCGGTGTGCACCATCTACTACCCCCGCTTCCCCGACGCCACGTTACAGAGAGTGACGGTCACGGCCCTGGCGGTGTTCAACGACTGCATCATCCGGGCCGCGCTCATCCACGGGCTACCCCTGCTCGACCTGCGATTCGTCTGCACGGAGGAAGGCGACTACGCAGATCCCATCGAGCCCTCCGCGCGCGGCGGGGAGAAGATCGCAAGCGCGGTCGTGGAGATGATAGAACGCGGATTCGATAGCGGCAGGACGGCAGTGCTCTAAAGCGTAGGCGAAGCCAAAGCGTGCTGACTAGCTTACAAGCTGATCTGCCAGCTCCTCCGGCTCTGTCGCCGGCATCTGGCAGGCGTAGCCCTCGCAGACGTAGGCTGTCGCCTTGCCGTCGCGCGCGGGTCGGTCGGCCAGGAGCGGCACGAGGCCCGCGGGCTCCTCGTCCTCCGGGGCGCGGCCCGTGACGACCTTGTTCGGCAGGTAGCGGGCGTAGACGACGTCTACGAGGGCCCGCGTATCGGGGGAGTCGGGGTAGCCGACGATGGCGACCTCTCGCGGGCGCGAGAGGTAGAAGTCCAGCGCGGCCAGCAGGCGGCCGAACCCGCCCGGCAGCTTCTCCATGCCGCCGCTGAGCTCCTCGAGGATGGTCTCGGCGCGGGCGCGGTAGTCCTCCCGGTCGAGAATGAGGGCGAGCCTCAAGAGGACCTCGGTGGCCACCGAGTTGCCTGAGGGCGCGGCGCTGTCGTAGACGTCGCGCGGGCGGGTGACGAGCTCCTCGTGGTCGGCCGGGGTGTCGTAGAAGGTTCTCCTCTCCTCGTCCCAGAAGAGCTCCAGGACGGCGTCGCAGAGGGCCTCGGCCTCCTCGAGCCAGCGCGTCTCGAAGGTCGCCTCATACAGCGCAACGAGGCCGTCGGCGACCATCGCGTAGTCCTCGAGGTAGCCGTTGAAGCGGGCCCGGCCGTCCTTGTAGGAGCGGTGCAAGCGCCCGCCGGAGCGCAGCCTCTCGAGCAGGAAGGAGGCGTTCCTCCGGGCGGTCTCGCGGTAGTCCTCGCGGTCGAGGACCCGGGCGGCCAGGGCGAAGGAGCGGAGCATGAGGCCGTTCCAGGCAGCGAGCACCTTCTCGTCGCGCGCGGGCCTGATACGCTCTTCACGCGTGGCGAAGAGTCTGGACCGAATGCCCACGATACGGTCCCACAGCTCCTCCGGAGAGAGCCCGAACTCCGCGGCGACCATCGCAGGATCTCTCTGGACGTGGAGGATATTCTTACCCTCGAAGTTGCCCCGCTCGGTCACGTCCCAGTAGCGCCCGGCGAGCTCGGCGTCTTCGGGGTCGAGGAGGCCCCGGATCTCCGCCGGCGTCCACACGTAGAACTTGCCCTCCTCGCCCTCGGAGTCCGCGTCCTCGGCTGAGTAGAAGCCACCCTCGGGGCTCGTCATGTCGCGCAGGACGTAGTCGAGGGTCTCCTCGGCGATGCGCGCGTAGAAAGGATCTCTCGTAGCCTGATACGCCTCCAGGTACAAGCGGCTCAGGAGGGCGTTGTCGTAGAGCATCTTCTCGAAGTGCGGGACGAGCCAGTACCGGTCCACGGAGTAGCGGGCGAAGCCGCCGCCGAGCTGGTCGTAGATCCCGCCGTCCGCCATCGCCCGTAGGGTCGTCTCGACCCCCGCGAGCGCGTCATCGTCGCCTGTGCGGTGGTGGTGGCGCAGCAGGACCTCGAGGTTCATCGCCTGCGGGAACTTGGGCGCTCCGCCGAAGCCGCCGAAGCGCCGGTCCAGCTCCGAGAGGAGCGACCGGGCGGCGCCATCCAGCAGCTCCGTCCCGACGGCGCTCCCGGGGATGGCGGCGCCGGTGGCGGCCCGCAGGTATTCGCGCACGCCCTCGGCGCCGCGCAGTACCTCGTCGCGGCGGTTCTCGTAGGCGTCGGCGAGGCCGAGGAGGAGCTGCTGGAAGGAGGGCAGGCCGCCGCGCGGGGTGGGAGGAAAATACGTGCCGCCGTAGAACGGGGCGCCGTCCGGGGTCAGGAAGACCGTCATCGGCCAGCCGCCGCCCCTCGTCAAAGCCTGGACGGCGGACATGTAGATCGAGTCTATGTCGGGGCGCTCCTCGCGGTCCACCTTGATGTTGACGAAGTGCTCGTTCATTATCCGCGCGGTCGCCTCGTCCTCGAAGGACTCGCGCTCCATCACGTGGCACCAGTGGCAAGCCGAGTAGCCGACGCTCAGGAGGATCGGCTTGTCCTCCTGGCGCGCCTTCTCCAGCGCCTCCTCGCCCCACGGGTACCAGTCCACGGGGTTGTCCTTGTGCTGCAAGAGGTACGGGCTCGTCTCCTGCGCCAGCCGGTTTG
>JARDZQ010000249.1 GCA_029240775.1 Rubrobacteraceae bacterium
GTGGTAGAGGGGCGTGGCAGCGAACCAATGGTGCCTCTGTCGCTGTTTCGTTCGAGGAACTTTACGGGAGCAAACGCCTTCACGCTGCTTCTGTACTTCGCTCTGGTCGGGACCATGTTCTTCCTGCCCTTCAACCTCATCTGGGTTCACGGCTACTCGGCCACAGCTGCGGGAGCGGCCATAGTGCCGGCGATCCTGCTGCTGTCTCTGCTCTCACGCTACACGGGGGGGCTCACGGACCGCTATGGTGCGAGACCAACCCTGGTGATCGGACCGGCGATCGCGGGTGCAGGCTTCGCCTTGTTCGCCGTGCCTGGGATCGAGAGCGGTTCTTACTGGACGAGCTTCTTCCCGGCCGCGGTGGTCCTGGGGGTGGGGCTCTCGATCCTGGTTCCGGCGGTGACGACGGTAGCTCTCAACTCGGTGGACGAGAGCCGCACGGGGCTCGCCTCTGCTATCAACAACGCTTTCTCCCAGACAGCTGGCCTGCTGGCTGTAGCCGTGTTGGGTGTCATCATATTCATGAGTTTCGGCTCTAGCCTGGACGACCGCTTGACGGCCCTGAACCTGCCCCCAGAGGCAAGGCAGCAGTTGCAGGAAGAAAAGGTGAAGCTGGGGGCCGCGCAAGCACCGGAGGGTCTCGATGCGGCGCAGCGCGCGAACGTCGATCGAGCGATCGACGAGGCATTCGTCGCGGGCTACCGGATGGTTATGCTCGTGGCCGTGGCAGTTGCGCTGGCCAGCGCGCTCAGCGCCGCTCTCTTGCTTGAGGGCAAGAAACCAAAGGGGAGCGCGGAGCAGACGATTGCGGAAGAAGTAGAAGAAGTCGTGCCGGACCCACTAGAGCCCTGAACAGGCGAGCGCCTACTCGTAGTATCCTTGCTTGGAGGAGGTTCCCAAATGGCCGAAATGGATCTCATCGACACCCAGGAGTTGAAACAGAAGCTCGACAGGAAGGACGATTTCAAGCTCGTTATGACCCTGGGCGAGTGGGAATACCGGGCATCACACATTCCCGGCTCACTGCGCATCAGCACGGTTGAAGAAGCACTCGAGGCACTTCACCCCCACGACGAGATAGTCCTCTACGACTCTGGTCCCCCCTGCACCGCAAGCCGAATAGCCTGCCGGCTCCTGAAGGCCCGTGGTTACGAACGCGTGCGCCGCTACGCCGGTGGGCTGCAGGAGTGGGAAAGCGTAGGGTACGCGCTTGAAGGTGAACACCTCGCGTAACCGAGGTACAAGCCTATCCCGGACGCTGCGCTCACGCGGTGATACAGATGTGCTCCCGATCAACGCCCGAACAAGCGCCACTGTCCTCGCGGGGGAGTCAATCCTGGCCGATTCCTCGCAGAACGATTCGCAGACGAGGCTGGGAGGACCTCAGGCGCCGCAAGCAGGAAAACGTAGCCAACCTCCGTTCAGACGCCGTAGGAAGAGTCCTTTCTCTCCATGAAGATCTGGGGCCGCCCGAGCTCTGCGAACCCGTACCTCCGGTAGAGGTCGTGCGCGTCCCTGGTGGCGAGCATCCAACGCCGCAAGCCTTGCAGGTCGGGGTGGGAGAGGACCGCTTCGACGAGCCACTTCCCGATGCCGCGTCCGCGGTGCTCCTCCAGCACGAAGACGTCGGCCAGGTAGGCGAAGGTGGCCCGGTCGGTGATCACGCGCGCGAACCCGACCTGCTCCTCGCCCCTGTAGACGCCGAAACAGAGCGAGGCTTCGATCGAGCGCCTCACCACCCCCTCCGGGACGCCTGCGGCCCAGTAGGATTCCTTGAGGTAGCCGTGGACCACGCCGAGGTCGAGCTCCGAAGGGTCGGTGCTTATGCGGTAGCCGTCCTTATCCGGGTACACCAGGGCTCTAATCGGGGATGGTGATCTTCTCTAGACCCTCCTCTGCGGGAGGGTATTGCGGGTCCATAGCTTCCAGGGTGTCGGCGATGGTGCGGGCGACGACGAGGTTGCGGTACCACTTCTTGTTGGCGGGGACGACGTACCAGGGGGCGTGCTCGGTGGAGCAGTTGTTGATGGCGTCCTCGAAGGCAGCCTGGTAGGCGTCCCACAGCGCTCGCTCCTTGATGTCGTTGCTGGAGAACTTCCAGTGCTTCTCCGGGTTGTCGAGGCGGGCCTGGAGACGCTTTTTCTGTTCGTCCTTGGAGATGTGGAGAAAGAACTTCAGGACGGTGATGCCGCCGGCACTCAGCGTGCGCTCGAAGTCGTTGATGATCCCGTAGCGCGGCCGCCACACCTCCTCGGGGACGAGGCCCTTTACGCGCACCACGAGTACATCCTCGTAGTGGGAGCGGTTGAAGATCCCGATCCTACCCTTCGCCGGGACGCTCTTGTGGTAGCGCCAGAGGAAGTCGTGGTTGGCCTCCTCGGCGCTCGGGGCCTTGAATGACGATACCCGGCACCCCTGGGGGTTGATGCCCCCGAAAACGTGTTTGATCGTGCCGTCCTTGCCGCCGGTGTCCATGGCCTGGAGCACGATGAGTAGTCCCCGCCGGTTCTCGGCATACAAACGCTCCTGCAAGTCCCGGATGCGTCGGCGCTGCGCTTCGAGCTTCTTGGCGACGTCTTTCTTCTTGCGGTAGCGCTCGGTCTCGTCCGGGTCTATCTCCGCCAGGGAAACCTTACTCCCGGGCTCGACCCTGTAGCGCGGGTAGTCCGGTGGCGAACCCTCGACCACCTTGCTCTTCTCGCTCACGGAGCGCCTCCCGTCTCTACTCGCCCCGGACAAAGACCGCGCCCGCCAGAGGCGCCCCTAGGGCGTGGGATTCCCCGTCCTCGTCTTCAACCGTGATGACGCCGTCGAGGTCGCGCACCTCCCTCACGCTCAAAAGCCGGCCGGGGACGAGCCCGTGGTCCCCGAGGTACTCGAGCGTCGAAGGGTCGTCACCGACCTTGGAGATGCGGACCCGTTGGCCCGCGGTCGCCTCGCCCAGGGGGAATGAGTCGTCCGGCGCGAGGCTGCCGTCCGCCGCGGGGATGGGGTCGCCGTGCGGGTCCTGACCCGGGTGCCCCAGGAACTCCGCCAGCCTCTCTGTGAAGCCGTCCGAGACAGCGTGTTCCAGCCGCTCCGCCTCCTCGTGTACCTCGCGCCAGGAGTACCCGAGGTGCTCGAGCAAAAAGGTCTCGATCAGGCGGTGGCGCCTGATGAGACGCAACGCTTCTTCTCGCCCCCGCCTCGTGAGCGATGCCCCCCTATACCGCTCGTACTCGACGAGACCCATCTCCTGTAACCGCACGAACATGTTGGTGACCGAAGGAGGCGCGATAGAGAGCCGCTCCGCAACGTCCTTCGTCGAGGCAGCTCCCGACCCGGCTACCTCCCAGATCGCCTTTACGTAGTCCTCAACCGAGGCCGAAGGATGCCGAATCACCGCAGGATCGTCCATGCCCGCGCCAATGCTAATCGACCAGAACCTCTCTATCAAGGAAACCCAAACTTCGCTTTAGAGTAGCAAAATACTTGACAATGGGTAGGGAAGTCCAGTAAATTAGGTTAGGCTAATAATCTGGTAGTTCGCGGGTCGCAAGAGAGGAGCAAGGATGAGCGAGGGTGAGAACCCGGGCATCTCGCGTCGGGACTTCCTGCGGGCCGCGGGGACGTTGGGGATCTCCGGCGGGCTCCTGGGGGCCTATGCGGGTCGGGCGCGGGGCCATGATGGGGAGGATCACGGGACTGACATCGCACAGCTGGAAGCCGAGCACATAAGCTCCCACAGTGGGAACAGCACGGTAGGGGAGGTGGACACCTCGCGGTTCGACCCGAGCGCGTTCTTGCGGGACTTCTACTGGGGAGAGGAGCGCGTGGAGGGTGGGAGGACGGTCCGGGAGTACGAGCTCGTGGCCGAGGAGGCTGAGATCGAGGTCGCGCCGGGCGTGGTGTATCCGGCGTGGGCCTACAACGGGCAGGTTCCGGGGCCGACCCTGAGGGCTCGAGAGGGCGACCGGCTGCGGGTCGTATTCAGGAACCGGGACGCTCACCCGCACACTATCCACTTCCATGGGTTTCACCCGGCGAATATGGATGGGGTCTTCGAGCTCGTGGGGCCGGGGCAGGAGTTCGTCTACGAGTTCGACGCCGAGCCCTTCGGGTGCCACCTCTACCACTGCCACACCTCGCCCTTGCGCAAGCACATCGAGAAGGGGCTCTACGGAGCGTTCGTCATAGACCCCAAGGAGGGGCGCCCGGAGGCCGACGAGATGGTTATGGTCATGAA
>JARDZQ010000250.1 GCA_029240775.1 Rubrobacteraceae bacterium
GCCACCGGGACCCG
The DNA here is from genome assembly GCA_029240775.1 of Rubrobacteraceae bacterium. Lineage (GTDB taxonomy): Bacteria > Actinomycetota > Rubrobacteria > Rubrobacterales > Rubrobacteraceae > JALYGY01. The sequence continues at coordinate 15 of JARDZQ010000250.1, forward strand.
GTTCTACGGGGTCGGCAACGAGTACGCGGCCGTGCTCGCGGGCGCCCTCACTATGGGCCTTGGCATCCTCGCCCATCGGAGGAGAACGCCGGCGGTGCTGCTCGCCGCCGCCGGCGCGGTCGCGGTGCTCGTCCTCGGGCTGCCGACGATGGGCGCTGACGTCGGCGGCTCGCTGGCGCTCGGCCTCGCGGTCGGCGCGACAGTGGGGCTCGCGCGCGGGGACGGGTGGCGCGGCGCCGTCCTGTGGGCCGCAGTCGGGTTCACGTTCGCAGTTGCGCTGTTCCTGGCGAGCGGGCTCCTCTTCCCCGACGTCTCCCACGGCTCGCGGGCTGCGGGCGGCGGAGTGAGCCTCTCCGAGTTGTTCGTCCGCAAGCTGGCGATGAGCCTGGGGTTGCTGCTCAACCCGGTTCTGCTCGCGCTGCTCGCTCTGGGAACAGTCATGACCTACGCCGGCTGGCTGAGGGCGCGCGGGACACCTCTAGCCGCCGGTATACCGGGCGCGGTTGTGGCCGCCCTCGCCTCCGGGGTCTTCAATGACTCCGGCCTCATCGCCGCGCTCTTCGCCCTGATGTATCCGGCGCTCGGGGCGTTGGGAGTTTTGATCTCCAAAGAGAACGCCAACTTCCGCCAGCCGTCCTAGAACGGTTTGCGAAGAGGAGGAGTTTGCGAAGGTTTTTAGGTTCTCGGGGACTCGGTCGAGGGCAGCAACCTCTAGCCCCAAGACCTCAAGGCCTCAGAACCTCGAAGCCCGGCTCTGCTAAAGCCGCGACCCTTTCTTTCGCAAACCCCTTTAGCGAGAGTCCCAAACTACTCCGGCGCTGGCTCCCCAAGCTCGGCCATCAGGCCGTCGAAGTCGAGGGGACGCCTGCTAAACGTGAGTTTCTCACCCCTCCGCAGCCACTCGCGCGGGTCCCTGTCCCAGGCGAGCTCGATGCCGTTGCGGTCGGGATCGCGGAGGTAGATGGCCTCGTGGGTGCCGTGATCGGAGGCTCCATCGATGGGCCATCCTTTGTCCAGCAGGCGCTTCAGAGCGACCGCCAGGTCCCGGCGCTCCGGGTAGTTCACGGCGAAGTGATAGAGGCCTGTCGTGCCGGGAGGAGGCGGAGAGCCGCCCGCGCTACCCCACGTGTTCAGGCCGATGTGGTGATGGTAGCCGCCAGCCGAGAGAAAGGCCACCTCGTCGCCCAGGCGCGTTATGAGATCGAAGCCCATCAGGTCCCTGTAGAACCGGACGGCGCGATCCAGGTCCGAGACCTTCAGGTGCACGTGCCCGATCCTCGCCCCTTCGGGGATGGAGCCCCGTGTCATCTCCGACACCACCTCGGTCGCTGGTCGAGCGCTCGATCCCCCGCTGCACCCATCAGGAGATTACCTTGACCGCGCTCGCGAAACCGGCGCCGAGCGGCTGCTGTACCATCATGTGCAGAAACCCGAAGCCCTCCAGATACCTCGCCCGCTCCAGCGGTCCGACGTCTATGGCCCGCAAGCCCCCGTCGCGCGCGAGCTGGGCCACGATCTCCTTGGCCCCCTCGTCGTCCCCCGCGATGAAAAGGTCGAGCGGCTGGCCCGCGACCTGCCCCTCTACGAGCGTTCCCGCAAACGTGGTGTTGAAGGCCTTGACGACCCGCGCCCCGGCCGGCACCGCCCGCGCGAGCTCCTCCGCAGCCGATGTGCCAGACTCGGTGGCGAGCCCGTCGAAGGTCTGGTTCACGGGGTTGGCGATGTCAACGACGAGCTTGCCCTCCAGCTCCCCGCCAAGCTCTCTCGCAGCCTCCAGCGTCGAGGGGTAGTAGAGCGCAAGGATTACTACCTCGCCCCGTGCCCCCGCACCCGGCGCTTCCGCCTCTGCCGTCGCGCCGCCCCGCGCCACACCGCGCAGCTCCTCGGCCAGCCGTCCGGCCTCCTCCGGGTCCCTGTCCACGACCGTCACCGTGTGACCGCCCCTCACCAGCACGTGGCCGAGGCCACGACCCATGTTCCCTGCGCCTACTACCGTAACGTTCATCGCCGAATTCCTCCTTCGTCGCGTTCTCCGGCAACCGTTGCTAAAACAACATCTGTCGTTTAAGATAATGCTACGCGGCGAGCACGGGTTCAACCGTCAGAAGCGACGAGACGTTGGTTAAGCAACGAAGGGGCGAAATTGTTGGCTAGAGAGGCGACCGAGGGGAAGCTTGACCCTCGCGTCAGGCGCACCCGCGCGTTGTTAGTAAGGGCCTTCAACGAGTTGCTGGCGGAGAAGGGGCATGCGGGGCTGACGGTACAGGAGATCGCCGAGCGGGCCACGATCAACAGGGCCACCTTCTACGCCCACTTCAAAGACCAGTACGAGCTCTTCGACTACGTCATAAGCGAGGCGTTCGGCGAGGAGTTGCGGCGACGGCTGCCCCCTTCACCCGAGCTCGACGAGGAGAGCCTAAGAGCGCTGGTCCTCGCGGCCTGCGACTACCTGGCGGGGCTCAACACCGCCTGCTCGTGGAGGGATCGGGAGTTCAGGCCCCTCATCGAGGCGCGGGTGCAGCACGAGATCTACGAGCTTCTGCTCGGTTGGATCGAGGCTTTGCCGCAGAGGCCGGCGAACGCGGAGGTCGCCGCTTGCACGGTGAGCTGGGCGATCTTCGGGGCTGGCTTGCAGTGGAGCCGCAACGGCGCGGCGCCTTCGGAGGAGGTAGCGGATCAGATCCTCGAGGTTATAGTAGAGGGCCTGGGCGGTTCGGTGGCGCTGCCCGCTCGCACCGCCTGAGGCTTCTGGGGTCCATTAAGGGAGCCCCTAACGTCCGAAGGTTCGTTCGAGGCGGCCGGAGATCCTCTCCCAGTGCGAGCCGTGCCAGAAGACGCGCCCGCAGCCTGCGCACAGGAAGAACTCCTCGTGGTAGCCGGCCACGCCGGGCGGGACCCGTTTCGATACCGCACCGGGCGGGACGACCTCGAGTTCCCCGTTGCACTCCATGCAGCGGCTCTGGAGCCGCGTGAGCGAGAAACGCGCCACCACGAGCCGGAGCTGCTCCTCGAGCGGGAGGTGCGGGACCTTCATTAACCCGACGCTCCCGTCGCGCACCGGCTTGCGCTCGAGAAACCCGCCGTCGCTCGTCAGAAGTATACGTCCCTCCTCCAGCGCCTTCCTGGTCAGGGAGCGGTCGGAGACATCGGTCCCCTGGCGAGCGTAGTAGGTGTCGTAGCCGGCGGCGCGCAGCCATTTCGCAAGGCCGCCGAGCATCGCGTCGCAGAGGAACCTCACGACCCCGAGGAGCCGAAGCCCCCCTCCCCCCTGCCGTCGGTTCCGGCCTCGAGCATCTCCACCTCGGCGAAAGAGACCTCCTGGGCCCGCACCAGGACGAGCTGGGCTATCCTCATGCCCCTCTCGACGCGGAAGGTCTGCTCGCGGTCGTGGTTGATGAGGGGGACCATGATCTCCCCGCGGTACCCCGAGTCTATGAGACCGGGGGTGTTGACCGGCGCGACCCCGTGGCGCGTCGCGAGCCCGCTGCGAGGTAGCACGAGCCCCGCGTACCCTTTGGGGATGGCCACAGAGATGCCGGTCCGGATCAAAGCTCTCCCCCCCGGTGTCAGGCGCACCTCATCCACCGACCTGAGGTCATAGCCCGCGTCCCCCGCGTGCGCCCTCGCAGGTGTCCACGCCTCCGGCCGTAGTCGTTTGAACGGGACGCGCATTACGGTCGGCAGCGCGTTCGCGCCGATAGAACGGAGCAAGGCTTTCGGTACATACGGAACGCAATCTTAGCATTTCAGCTTGTCAGCACGCATCGGACTTCTAAGGCCTCGCTTTCAGCATCTTCCCTCTCGGGCGTTTCCCGACGCGTTTTGCGCGAGCCTTCGGATGGCATACCGGGCTGCGGCTACAGAGACGACCTGTTGAAATGCTGAGAAGCCCTTGAAGACGGCGTGCTGACAAGCGAGGCGTTAGCTGGAGCGTGCTGAAATGCTATTCTTTATCCATGAACGAAGCCAGAAGAGAGCGACATCTCGTTACCTCGGCGCTGCCCTACGCAAACGGTCCCTTGCACGTCGGACAGATAGTCGGGGCTTACTTGCCGGCGGACGTGTTCGTGCGTTACTTGAGGGCGCGGGGGCACGACGTGGTCTACGTCTGCGGCACCGACGAGCACGGGGTGCCAATCACCCTGACGGCAGAGCGCGAGGGCAAGACGCCGCGCGAGGTCGTGGACTACTGGTGGGCGCACATGAAGGAG
>JARDZQ010000251.1 GCA_029240775.1 Rubrobacteraceae bacterium
GTAGGGAAAGAGCGTCTCATTGACTCGTTGGAGCATCTCCCCGGGTGAAGAGGAGCTCTGGGCTGCAAGGCGCAGCATCCCGCAGGTTGTAGACATGACCAAAGCTGCTGGGACGCCCTTGCCCGTGGCGTCTCCTACTACGAGACCAAGCCGACCCTCCGAGAGAGGATGGAAGTCGTAGAAGTCTCCTCCCACCTCTCTTGCGGGCCGATAGAAGGGGGAGATCTGCCAGCCTTCTAGGGAGGGCACCTCCTTAGGTAGTGAGGCTTGCTGGATGCTTCTGGCCAGCCTAAGCTCTTGCTCGATACTTTGCCGCATCACCCTGAACTGGTCGTAGGAGTCCCAGCTCTCCACCACCTTGCCCTCACTAGAGAAGCGGAAGATAGTGATTCCGTTGATCTCCACCTCCTTGCCGGTGGGCGCCGTGCCCCGAAACATTCCCTGGTGGGTCCCTCGCAACGTTATGCGGGTCACCACTTTGTCCCCTTCTGCGATCTGGTCATCAATGCTGATGCGTAAGTCGGGGAAGGCTGTGCGGAACTCACCCACGAAGCGCTTTACGTCCTCGGGGCCACGCTCGAAGGTTGACCCGTCTGGCTGGTGGGAAACGTAGCGGTCGAAGATCTCCTCGGCGACCTCCAGGTTGCCTTGATTAAAGACCTCCTTGAGGTAACGCCTGAAGCTGGCCTTGTTCTCTTCAGTGGGCACGTTTCTCTCCTCCTTCCCGAGCTACCTCTTCCCTTAGGGCGGGCCATAGCACCACTGAGATGTTGCCAGCTGAAGAAGCTTGGCGCATCTCTGGAGAAGGTCTATTCAACCAAGTGCGTGGAGAAACTGTATGAAAACGCCGGATAGGTGTCGAACCGGTAGCCCACCAAGCGCACAAAGCGGTCCCACAGGGCTCTATTCTGGTGTTTCGTGCTACCGAAGACCCACTATCAGGGCCTTTCCAACTACTTTTCATACAGTCTCGGAAGGGGAATTCTGCGAAGTTGGTAGGGGGTTTGGCGTCGTGGCATCATGCTCTTTAGGTGGAAAGGGTTAAGGCCCGCCCGAAACTCGGCCGGTTGGGAAGGAGGAACTCGTGTCGCAGCAGAGTGTTACCTCCAAAGACGGCACGCCCATCGCCTACTGGACGAGTGGGAACGGACCGCCGCTCGTGCTCGTACACGGAACGCCTGCCGACCACACGCGGTGGCGTCCGTTGCTGCCTTACCTGGAGGCGCATACCACCGTCCATGCGATGGATCGGCGGGGTCGCGGTGGCAGCGGCGACGGAGAGGAATACACCTTGGAGCGCGAGTATGAAGACGTCGCCGCCGTAGTCGACGCAGTCGCACAGGCCTCAGGATCCGCGGTCGACGTCTACGGTCACTCCCACGGCGGAATCTGTGCCTTCGGCGGGGCGACTCTGACGTCCAACATCCGCAAGCTCGTACTCTACGAGGGATGGGCGGTAGCGAACCCCGAGGTCTACGCGTTGCCTGGGGACCTCGAGGGGCGCATGGACGCGCTCCTGGCCTCGGGTGAGCTCGATGCGGTTGTCGAGACGCTCTTCCGTGAGCTCGAATCAATGTCTGAAGAGGATCTGAGCGCCCTCCGGTCCGCCCCCTCCTGGCCAGGACGCGTGGCGGCCGCCCCCACGATCACTCGCGAGCTCCGTGCTGAACGAGGGGCCAGGCTGGATCCTGAGCAGGCGGCGAAGATCACCGTGCCGGTACTCCTACTGACCGGCGAGAACAGCTCAGACCCATCCAAAGCGGACATCGAGACGGTGGCGGCCGCGCTGCCCGACGCCCGGATCGTAGTGCTCGAGGGCCAGGAGCACGTCGCGGACATCCTTGTGCCGAAGACGTTTTCCGAGTACGTTATGGCGTTCTTGCGCGAGAGCTGATGCGCAACCCAAACCGACTCTGAGGACGAAGTCATCCCGGGTATGCTCCGAGCCCCGCAGTCGCAGCTGGCCAACTTGCGGCGCTCGTCGAAGCGGTCTAGAAGGTAAATTCTGCGAACTTCGCCAAAACGGAGTTCGCGGAAGTCCGCCCACTAACAACACGCTAGCAACGTCCAAACAACATTAAAGTTAGCTCGTTTGAGGGTTGCGCTGCCGTCCTGTTGTCCTTGATACTTGAGGAGCTATTGCAAGCAAAGGATAGGAGTAGCGCCTAATGAGTGAGCGAACGAATACGGATGTAGTGCAGCAGGGGTATGAGGCATTCGGCCGCGGAGATATCCCCGCACTCCTAGAATTCCTGACCGTTGACGTCGAGTGGACCCAGCAGGGTCCCTCGGTGGTCCCTTTTTCGGGCACTCGCCATGGGCACGAGGGAGTCGCGGAGTACTTCTCCTTGCTCGATGAGAACCTCGACTTTGAGCAGTTCGAGCCTCGCGAGTTCGTCGCGCAAGACGACACGGTCGTGGTGCTGGGTATGGAACGTAGTGTCATGAAGTCGACGGGCCGCACGATCGAGCAAGAGTGGGCACACGTCTACACGCTGAGAGACGGCAAGATCGCCAAGGCGCGGTTTTTTGAAGACTCAGGAGCATACGTTGCTGCGTTGGAGGCATCCTGAGTTTCATCTGGGATTTAGAGAGTGTGCCGGGTTGACAGCGAGCTCTCTCGTGTGCCTAGAGAGGGTCCGAAGGGTCGGGGAGCCGGGCATAACAGCCCGGCTCTCTTTATGCCCTTATTCACCGAAGTGCCTAGAAGGATCATTCTGCGAACTTCGCCTTTACGGAGTTCTCGGAAGTTCGCAAAGAAAGTTGGGCTCTGTCGGGGTTTTGCTGACACGGGGCCTCCACCTTTGAGATGTGGCATGTGACAGCTGTCACCAGCCAGCATCCTCGCCTCCAGTAGGTCGAAATCCGCCCGGCCGTTAGCCGCCGCATTCCGCCCGCTTCTTCCACCGCTCCGCCCATGCCCGGACGCGTCCTAGCTCACGAGCCGTCATGCCGCCCGGGCGATCCGGTCGAGGCCCCCGGTCGCGGAGCATCACCGCCCCGGCCCACGCGTAGTACGGCGCCATGTCAGAAGGCCTCCCTGCAATCCGCCGGTAGCCGCGCCGCCACCCCGCCTCGAACACCCGGAGGACGGCCAGCACGAGAGGGCTGGCCGTCCCCAAGTCCAGGCGCAGGATCGTCAGCGTGCGCGCGTAGTCGGCACGGGGGTCACCGGCGCGCGCGTTCGTCCAGTCGAGCACTCCCGTGATGCGCTCGCCGTCCGTCATCACGTTGAGCGGGTGGTAGTCGAGGTGAACCAGCGAGTCCTCACACGGGTCCGTCTTCCGGAGTCGAGCCGCGAGCGCCTCCTCGCCCGGACCCGCCCAGTCGATCCACGCCCTCCCCGCTGCCCGCAGCGCCTCCGGTGAGGACCTGAAATGGATGGCCGCCTGGCATCGACCGAAAAGCACGCCGAGCGGCCAAGCGCGCCAAGGCCGGGCGGCCAGCTCCTCAGCCATCGGCCGGCCGGGGCACCAGGATAGGAGGAGCGCGGCTCGATCACGCCACCTACCCTCCGCGCACACGCGCGGGATGGGGACGCCCCCCTCCCCTGCGGCCCGCATGACCTGGGCCTCGCGCCGCGCGACCCCATCCTCCCCCGGCCGGAAGACGCGCAAGGCGTGGAGCTCGCCCCCGAGCTCGACTCGGAAGATGGCCGTGTCCCTCCCCCCGCTGACCCTCTCGCTGCTCCTCGGGCGTTCGAACCCGAGCGAGGCGAGGATCGCGTTCGGATTCAGTTGCTCTTCATCCATTCATCTGCCCCCGTTGACCCCCTCGCGTAAGGGCTCTTCCTTGTCTCCTACCCCATTATGCTCGTGGGGCCATCTGCGCAACCCTTACCCTGTTTTGTTCAACAAGCCACCCAGGGAGGGCCTCACAAACCTCGCCACGGCCGTCGGGCTTTGTGCCCCAGACTTCTCCAGCTGCACTGTCCAGGAAAGCCTAGAGGAAGTTCGCATCCGGTAGCGTACAAATAGAATCTTGGATAGAGAGGGCTGGGGTGCCGGAGCCCCGGCCCTTCCTGTTCTTGCCTTGATTCAACCAACCTCGTAGAAGAGAAATTCTCGGAAGTCTGCGTACAGCATCGTGCATAGAAAACGGCGCCTCAAAGCCCAAAGGCTCGCTCCTTAGCGAATCTACCCCCGGTGACCGACTCATACATGTTGTGGTGCTGAGTCGATATGCGCGATCGTGAATGCTCCACTGCCACGCTAGTCTGG
>JARDZQ010000252.1 GCA_029240775.1 Rubrobacteraceae bacterium
CTCGATACCAGGAGACGACTCTACCCTCTCATCTCTGCAAGTCGGCCAGATAGTGCATCTGCTCGCGGGTGGCCGGGTAGAGTTCGCGGTAGATTCCGTAGAGCTCGTCGTAGATCTCACGGTTCTCCTGCTTCGGCTCGACGGTCTCCGAGATGGTGCTCCAGTCGGTGTCGGGCTCAGCGAGCCCGACCGAGCGCGCGGCGAGCAGGGCGTCGCCGTAGGCGGCCCCGATGGTCTGCTCCGGAAGATCCTGCGGCCTGCCCGTGACGTCGGAGACGATCTGGGTCCAGAGCCCGCCTTTCGTCCCGCCCCCAACCGCCACGAGTCTCTCTCCACCGCCTCCGGCATCCCTCATGTACTCGAAGATGTGCCTGACGCCGTAGGCTGTGGCTTCGAGCATCGCCCTGTAAAGGTGGCCGCGTCCATGGCTTAAAGTGAGCCCGGAGATCAAACCGCGCGCCCTCGGGTCGAAGATGGGGGTCCTCTCCCCCGCGAAGTAAGGCAGCACGACGAGGGCGTCCGATCCTGGCGGCGCGCTGGCCGCTTCTTCTGTGAGCTTCTCGTAGGGTAGATCGCCTGAGATCTTCTTGAGCCAGCCCGTCAAGGCCCCCGACGTCGCCATCCCGGCGGCCAGGTTGTGGGTGTCGGGCAATATCCCCGTCGTGCCCCAGAGACCGGGGTGGGAGAGCGGCTCTCTTAGCACCTCGATGATGAACATCGTCGTGCCGTACATGAGCATGAGGTCGCCGGGGTCCTGCACCCCGACGCTCGCTCCCTCGCTCCAGGCGTCTATGGTCCCCGCCGCCACAGGAGTTCCAGTCGGGATGCCGGTAGCTTCGGACGCTTCCCGCGTTACCTCCCCGACTACCTCGGCCGGCCACAGGAGGCGCGGGAGCGGCAACCCGGGCGCTATCTCCTCCGCCCAGTCCTCGATCCAACGGTACTCGTGCACGTCGTAGAGCGGGTCACTCTGGCTCGCCGAGTGATGGTCCAGCACGTACTCGCCGGTGAGCCGCCACGCGATGAACGAGTTCGCCATGAAGAACTTGCGCGTCTTCTCCCAGACCTCGGGTTCGTTGCGCCGCAGCCAGAGGAGCTTGGGACCGACGGCCTGGGTCGTTAGCACCGAGCCGCAACGTTCGAGAAGCTTCTCCTCCCCGTAGCGCTCGTTGAGCTCCTCGATCTCGCGCTCCGCCCGCGTGTCTATGCCGTAGAGGATCGCTGGCCTGAGAGGGTTGCCGGCGTCGTCGGCCGGCAGGAGGCACGCCCCGATGCCGCTCGTGCAGACCGCAGCGACCCCATCATCCGCCTGCTCCAGCAACTCCCGGCAGATGGAGACGAAGTCCTCCCACCACACTTCTTCGGCATCGTGCTCCGCCCAGCCGGGGCGCGGCAGCGAGAGCTCGTGTGGCCTCTCGGCGGCGGCGACCAGCTCGCCGTCGGGCCTGCTCAGCACACCCTTCGAGCTGGAGGTGCCTATATCCACGCCCAGAAGAAGCTCGCTCACGCCGCCCCCCCGTAACCGGCGGGGCCGAACCCGTCGTAGTCCACGTCGAGGAGGTCACAGACCACGCGCAGCTCCTCGACGTGGTCGCCGGGGATCGCGTGGATGTGGTTGGAGCTGTAGCGGGAGAGAATCTCGTCGGCTTTCGCGTCCATCTTCGCGAAGGCGTGGGGCCAGGCGTAGGTGGACTGGCGCATGAGATCCTCGTTGGTCTCGTGGTCGAAGCGCACGAACGAGCCACGCAGGACGTGCATCCGGTAGTAGCCGTCGTGCCGCGTCAGGCGCGCGAAGGTGAATTCGCCCTCCGCCGCCAGGTGGTGCACCGCGGCGCCCCCGGCGGGGAAGAAGAACTCCTCGGGGTAAAGGTGGACATGGCGCATGTTCTCAGCAGGGTCGTCGCTGCGCGCCGCGAACCAGGTGGCGTGCTGGCCGGAGTTGCACAGGTCCCAGACGTCGCGGTCGGCGTGGTAGTGACGAACGTCGGCGAAGAGCACGGGGGTGCCGGAGAGATGTTTAAGGATCTGCATCGTGAGGGCGGCGTCCATGTCAGCCTCGGTGGCGCAGACGTGCGGTTCTTTGGGACCGTCCCAGTCATAGGGGTCGTTCAGGAACGCCTCGGTTATGTCCATCGTGGCGAAGTGAGTGGTCAGCTCGGGCTGGCCTTTGATCCCCGAGAAGTCCAGGTTCCACTCCTCTATCAGCTCGCGCATCACGTAGTAGGACCGGATCTGGCGCTCCAGGATCTCCGGCGTGAGCCGGTCCCTGTCGTAGTGTACCCCGGCGGCGTGCCCTTCGAGCCACTCCCTCGCGGCACGTACCTTGCTTCCTTCCACCTCTCCGGAGCGCCTTACCAGCTCCCACTGGTCTATCTCCTCTACGTCCACCCCGAACTTCTCCATCCACTGGTCCGTGTTGGAGACGGCGGTGTACATGCCCATCGGGCGCCCGCCGATGCGGCCGAAGGTGCTCCCCTCCAGGGATCGCACAGCCTTCGCGGCCCTGATGTGGGTCTCCATGCGAGCCATAACCTCCGGCTGCGAGACATCGCCCCAGGCCCGGCCGTAGGTGCGTCCGATCTGGTCGAGCCCTCCCGCGGCGGCGAGCATCCCGACCATCCCCGGCTGTTCGGGGTTGATGTTCGAGAACAGCAGGAGCGGCCCCGGCGTCTCGCGCGCGGCCAGCATGGAGAAGTGCGGGAACGCCCACACCGGGATGTTGAAGACGGTCAGATCCGGCCTTGCGTCGGCGACGTGGCGCGCCTCGTTCACGGCGAGCCGGTTGGTCCAGACGGCCTCGCGCGCCCGCACGACCTCGTGCCCGGCGGCCTCGAGCGCGTCGGCTATGTCGTCTTCAACGTCCCGGGCGAACTTCCCGACGCCCGCGCCCTCGTGGACGAAGTCCCTCCCGTCGGAGAAGGTCAGGATCCCTATCTTCGCCACTACTTGCCTCCCCGTTCCAGCTCGACACGATAGTCTGGCACGAGCCGCATCCCCGCGCCACCGGGCGAACCAGCGACGCGGTCGTTGACCCCGCCGCCCGTGATCGGTACATTTCGGCGGGGAGACGGACGACGCGGGGGCGGGTATGGCGAAGAGCTTGCGGGTCTTGCTGGTGGGTGGACCGATGTACGATCCCCTGTACGAGCGCCTCGAGGAGTTCGAGGCGAGGCAGGGCGTCGAGGTTGAGGCGATCGTCGCCCCCTCGCACCCGGATCTCAACGAGCGGATCGAAGAGGAGTTCGGTACCGGAGGGGCTTCGTACGACCTGCTCTCCACTCACGCCAAGTACGCCCCGAGCCAGAGAAGATGGCTCACCCCGCTCGACGACGACCTCGAGGGAACGGAGCTCGAACCCTTCGCTTTGCGCCCCATGGAGCTGGCGCGCATAGAGGGGTCTCTCTACGGCATCCCGCGAAACCTCGACGTGAAGCTCCTCTACTACCGCACCGACCTCGTCCCCGAGCCACCCCGCTCGTGGGAGGAGCTACGAGACGAGGCAGCCAGGCTGAGGTCGGACGACGTCTACGGCTTCGTCTTCCCGGGCAAAGAGTCCGGGCTTTTCGGCCACTTCTTCGAGCTGCACGCGATGGCGGGAGGGCGGATGTTCGAGGAGAGCGGCCCGCCGGCGCCGAGGCTCAACGACGAGGCGGGCCGCTGGGCGCTTACCCTCCTGAAGGACCTCTACGAGCGGGCCGCGCCCAAGGAGACGCCGGACTGGCACTACGACGAGGTCGCCGCCTGCTTCAGGCAGGGTAGGGCCGCGATGTCCACCGACTGGCCCGGCGGCTTCTACACCTACGAGGACCCCGAGACGAGCGCCGTTGCAGGCTCCTACGACGTCGCGCTCTACCCCGAGGGAAGAGCGGGGCGCTTTATCTACTCGGGCTGCCACACCTTCGCGATACCCGGTGCTGTCCGCGATCGGCCCGCCGCGGTCGAGCTGCTGCGTTTCCTCACCTCGCGCGAGTCGCAGGCGTTCGAGGCCAGGCTCGGAACGCTCCCGGCTCGCAGCGACTCTCTAGAGGACGCCCGGTCCGAAGCGCCGGCCGGTTCGCTGGCCGAGCGGAGGTGGGGGTTGCTGGAGGAGGCGCAGGAGGCGGCTCTCATCCCACCCAAGCACGAGAACTATCCCGCGGTGGAGGACGCTATCTGGCAGGGCGTCCGCGAGGCGTTCCTGGGGAAGAGCGTAGACGAGGCGCTCAGGGACACCGAA
>JARDZQ010000253.1 GCA_029240775.1 Rubrobacteraceae bacterium
CCCGATCCCGGACACCACGGTAGCGGGCGTGGAGATCACCAGCGCACAGGGGCAGGCGATGATCAAGAGCGCCAGCGCCCGGTAGAACCAGGTTCCGAAATCGCCGCCAACGAGCGGCGGCACGACCGCGAGCACCGCGGCCGCGGCTACCACGATCGACGTGTAGACTCGCGAGAAGCGGTCAACGAACTGTTCCGCAGGCGCCCTGGTAGCCTGGGCCTCCTCCACGAGGCGCGTGATCCGCTGCAGCGTAGAGTCGCTCGCCTCGCGCCGAACGCTAACCGGCAGGCTCCCGCTGCCGTTGAGGCTGCCGGAGTAGACCGCGTCGCCCGGCCCTTTCTCTACGGGGGTGCTCTCGCCCGTGACAGGGGACTCGTCCACCGTGGTCTGGCCCTCGATGACCTCACCGTCCACGGCCAGCCGCTCTCCAGGGCGCACGACGACGGTCTCCCCGACGGCGACCTGATCTGCGGCGACGAGCCTGTCGACCTCGCCTCTGCGCACCAGTACTTCCTCCGGTGCGAGCCCTGCGAGAGCCCGCACTGCACCACGGGTGCGGTCTATGGCGTAGATTTGGAGGGCGTTCCCGGCGGCAAAGAGCACGACCACCGAAGCCGCTTCGGCCCACTCGCCGATCGCCACCGACCCGATCGTGGCGGCGCTGATGAGCACGTTCATGTCCATGCGCCGCACGCGTATCCCCGCGAGCGCGGCCCGGAAGATAGGCAACCCGCCGATCACGATGGCCGCGAGGTAGGCACCGACGCGCGCGGTCTCGGGCGCTCCGGCAAGGCCCAGCGCGAGACCGGCGACGAACAGCAGGGCGGAGGCAAACACCGAGACGGCCCTCGGGGTGCGCCAGAACGGGGTTCTCTCTGCCTCCTCGTTTTTGACCACCCCGTACGCGGCATCCCTGACCGCTTCCTCGATGTCCTCCAAGGGCAACCCGGTGTCGTGCTCTGCGTCGAGTCTGCCGGCGGCGAAGTTGACGACGACCCTCCGGATGCCCGGGAGCTGGCCCACGCGCTTCTCGACGGTGATGGCGCAACTCGCGCAGTCCATCCCCTCTACCCTGAGGACCGTCCGCACCGCCCCGTCCAGCGGCGCCGATCTCGCAGACTCCTCCCGAGCCGCCAGGACGGAGGACGTATCCTGCCCGAGGACGGGTAGCATCTTCTTCTCTCTCACCAGCGAGCCTCCGAGAAGGCCATCCCCTCACCTAGCACAGCGCCGAGCAGCGCGCTCCCCTCGCCCGTCAGCGAGTACATGACGAGCTTGCCGTCCCTCCGGCTGGACACCAGACCGTGCGAGCGCAACAGCCTCAGGTGATGCGAGACCAGGTTCTGGGCGCGGCCGGAGATCCAGGCCAGGTCACACACGCACAACTCCTCACCTTCGCGCAGCGCCGCCGCAAGCATCAACCGCGTTGGGTCCGAGAGAGCCCGCGCCCGCTCGGCCGCCGCCCGCGCAGCCTCGACCCCCAGTAACCCCTCGCGTATCGCCTCGGCCCTCGGCGCGTCCACGCATAGCAGGTCACAACGTTCCTCTTCCATATTCTCATTCTAACGTGCGTTGATATGTTGGTACAAGGTTTGTCGAGCTTTGTGAGAAGGCTCCGGGTTCAGTGCAGGAGCGAGGGCACGGCAGCGCATCTGGCGGCAACGACAGAAGAGTTGAGCGAAGAGTCAGACGAGCGGGGTCAGGGCGCCTGCTTCCATCTCGACCTGGTCGGTGTAACGGCAGCGGGTCTGTGAGAGGGGTTCCTACCAGGATCAGGTGGTTCCAGAAGGCTTTCTCGGGCCGCCACGTTCGGTGGTGAGGATCTCGTGGCTTTGGGCCAGCAAGACGCGAAACAGCATCAGGCGCTCGATGCGGATTACCTCGCCGCTACGCCAGCGGCTAGGGAAGTCTGTCTTGAGCGTCCAGTTGCGTGCGGTGCGCGAGCCTCACCGATCGCGAGGCTTCTCGCCGAGGGGGAGGAAGCGTGGACCGTGTGTCTCGCTCTCGTGGTCTCCGAGGTGGTCGACCTGGAGGGTGGTGTGGGAGATGCCGTACTCGTCGGAGAGGAGGGCTTCCAGTTCGCGGCGGCGAGCGTGGCAGTCCTCGCTCTGGCCGACCAGGACGTGGGCCGAGAGGGCCGGGAAGCCGGAGGTAATCTCCCAGATGTGGAGGTCGTGGACCTCCGCGACGCCTTCCGCGCCGGCCATCCTGCGCCCGATCTCTTCGGCGCTCATGCCGCGCGGGGTCGCTTCCAGAAGGACGTTCGTCGAGTCTCGCAGGAGCGACCACGAGCTCGCGAGGATCAGGGCCGCTATCGCGACGCTGACGAGGGGGTCGGCATAGCTCCAGCCCGTCAGGACGATGACCAGTGCTGCGACGATCACGCCGACCGAGCCCAGGGCGTCGGCGAGGACGTGCCGGAGGGCGCCCTGTACGTTCAGGCTCTCGCCGCCCGATCGGGAGAGAACGATGGCGCCCGCCGCGTTCACCAGGAGCCCGAGGGCGGCGATGATGAGCATGGGGGTGCCCAGGATCTCCGGCGGCTCCCGCAGGCGCGAGAAGGCCTCCACGAAGATCCAGATCGAGATCGCCACCAGCGTCACGCCGTTGGCGAGGGCCGCGAGTATCTCGGCCCTCTTGTAGCCGAAGCTCCGCTCGGGCGTCTCGGGCCGGCCGGCGAGCCAGGCGGCGAAGAGCGCGAGCGCGAGCGAGAGGTTGTCCGAGAGCATGTGGCCCGCGTCCGCGAGCAGCGCGAGGCTGCCGGTCAGCAGGCCGCCGACGACCTCGGCGACCGTGAAGCTCGCCGTAAGGGCGAGCGTGATCGAGAGTGCCCGCCTACTCCCGCCGCGGCCCGCTTCATGATGATGTCCGTGCGTGTGCGCCACGGGGCTATTCTACCGCTGCGGGGGCGTCAGTCGTCGCGGTACTGACGCAGCGCGAGCCAGACGCCGAAGGCTATCTGGGATGCGCCGAGCAGGCGCATGTAGGTGGGGTTATCGGCGAAGAAGCGGGCGACGTTGCGGGTGGTCTCGGGGCCGACCTCCCACAGCAGCGAGTGATCTCTCGGCGAGAGGAGCTCGATCGCACCGTCGCCGATGGCGATGATCGCGAAGGTCTCTTTGGCTCTCCGACCCCACGTGCTGCGCATCGCGCCTTCTCTTACTCCGGGCGTTGGCCGAGCGTCGCGTTCAGCGTCTGCTCCTCGTCGCCGCGGACGACGACGACCTCGACCGTATCGCCGGGCCGGTAGTCTCGCAGGGCCCCGAGCAGGTCGCCCGTGCTCTCAATCTGGGCGTCGCCCAGCCCCACTATGATGTCGCCGCGGCGCACCCCGGCAGCGTCGGCGCCGGTGCCCGGCTCGACCGACTCTACGATCGCGCCGGATTCCACGGGGAGGCCGAAGCGCTCGGCGTCTTCGGGGCTCAGGTCCGTCGTGCCGACGCCGAGGTAGGCGCTCTGGACCTCGCCCGTCTCTATCAGCTGGTCGGCGACGGAGATCGCGGTGTCCGAGGGGATCGCGAACCCGATGTTCACGGCGCCGGTCTCGGCCGGGGGGAGGTAGGCGACGTTTATGCCGATGACCTCACCGGCCCTGTCTACAAGGGCGCCTCCCGAGTTACCGGGCGAGATCGCGGCGTCCGTCTGGATCAGGTCGGTGAGCGCGGAGGTCGCGGCGGGGTCTCCGCCGGTGAACTCGGCCGGGAACTCGCGTCCTATGCCGCTTATGACGCCCGAGGTCACTGTGGACTCGAAGCCCGACGGGCTGCCGATAGCCACCGCGAGCTGGCCGACGACGAGGTCCTCGTCCTCGTTGAACGTCGCGGCGGGGAGGTCGTTGCGGTCGACCCGGATCACGGCCAGCTCGGTGCGCGGGTCCCGGCCAACCACCTCGGCTGGCTCGGTCGTGCCGTCTGCGAAGGCGACGGTCACCTTGCTCGCTCCCTCCACGACGTGGTTGTTGGTGACGATGTAGCCGTCCTTGCGGTAGATCACGCCGCTCCCCACGCCCTCCTCGCTCTGGGGACCGAACGGCGTGTTCTGCGTGACGTCAACGTTGATCTGGACCACGCTGGGGCTGACCTCTGAGGCGACTTGCGCCACCGGCTCATCGGCCGGCACCTGCGGCGCCGCCTGCGCGGGTTTCTGGGCCACGTTGTTGTGTGTGAGCCGATTCTCCGAGCATCCCGCTACGAACAAGACCGCGGC
>JARDZQ010000254.1 GCA_029240775.1 Rubrobacteraceae bacterium
CCTGAGCCCAGGCTTCGCCGGCGTGGACAACCCACTCTTCTACGACACCGAGAAGACCATGATGCTCTTCTCCGACGCCAAGCAGGGCCTCCAGGACGTCACCTCCGCCCTGAAGAACTCTTAGAGTCAGCCCGCCTGCTTCGCAGGCTATCAGCACGTCCCCTGAAGGGCCCTTGTCAGCACTTCAGCCCAGAAATAAGAGCTGAAATGCTGAGAGCGAGGCCTTGAAAAGGCCGATGCGTGCTGGAGGCGGAGGCGTCAGCGGGAGCGTGCTGACAAGCAAGAGAGTTGGCGCTACTGGTAGCACCACTGGTAGAATGCGTCCAGGGTTGATGGAGGAAAGGACAGAAGATGAGCACGTTCCCGACGAAGATCCTGCTGGCGACCGACGCCTCCGAGGATGCGGCGAAAGCCGCCCAGATGGCGAGCGATATAGCCAACATCAGCGGCTCGGAGTTGCATGTCGTCCACGTCGGAAACCTGAAGGACTTCCACATCGCTCCGGGCGCGGAGCAGAGTTTCGCATCTCGTAGCGGCTCCATGGGTGAGATTCGGGAGAAGGCCGAGGAGACGCTCGATCGGGCCGTAAAGCAGGTGGAGCAGGCCGGAGGAACCGTCGCGCAGTCGCACCTGCGGATAGGATACCCGGACGAGGAGATACTCAAGTTCTGCGACGAGCAGGGCGGGTTCGGCCTGCTCGTCATGGGTAGCCGGGGATTGGGGCCCATAAAGCGCAGGCTCATGGGGAGCGTCTCGGAGAGCATCGTTACGCACGCGCGCTGCCCTGTCCTGGTAGCGCGCAGCTAAAGACGGAGAACTCGCCCTCTATTCGGAGGCTCTCTCGCGCCGCCTGGAGACGTATCGCATGAGGCCGTCCACGAGCGTGGGGTAGTCGCCGGCCAGGTCGTAGCGTCCCGACTCCTCGGGCGTCGCGCCCTCGGCGAGCATCTCGGCGTCGCCTTCCCTTCTGAGGTCGTCGGCGATCTCCTCGCGTCCTGCTCCGGCTTCGATGCGCTCCCCGACGAAGAGCACCCAGCTTTGCAGGCGCTGCTCGAGCTCTCCAAGGTGCCGCTCCACATCGTCGAAGCGTCCGAAGTGCGTCGGGCAGAGGCTCTGCGGCGAGATCCGGCGCATCTCCTCTATGCTCCGTACCCACGCCTCGAGGTCTATCTCGGGGGGCGGCGTCGGCGGGCGAACGTAGGACTGGCCTGGAAGCCGGATGCCAGCGACATCGCCGGCAAAGAGAGCGCCCGAGTCGGGCTCGAGGTACGCGAGATGGTGGTAGGCATGGCCCGGCGTGTAGTGCGCCGAGAGGATACCGTCGGCCGCCTCCAGCTCTTCGCCCCCCTTCAGGACTTCTATCCGGTTCTCCGGGACGGGGCGCGCCTCGCCCCAGAGCTCCTCCATCCTCTCCCCGTAGATACGGGTAGCGCTCTTCCACAGCTTCGAGGGGTCTACCAGGTGGGGGACGCCGACCTCGTGAACGTAGAAGGTCGCGTTCGGGAGCAGCTCGGCCAGGTGACCCGAGGCCCCGGCGTGATCCAGGTGTATGTGCGTCAGGAAGACCTGATGGACGTCCTCGGCAGAGACACCGTGCTCTCCCAACCCATCACCGAGGGAGTCGAGGCACGTCGCAGGTCCCGTCTCGACGATCGCCGCCGAGCCGTCGCCGAGGAGCAGGAAGGAGGCGATGATCTCCTCCGCACCCAGGAAGTTCAAATCTATTGTCTCGATCCTCATCCATCCCCCATAAAGCTTTGTTGTCCAGCACCCGTGCAGGGTAGCAGAACGGATGTTAGGAGGAAGCGGGACGAGCGGGCGAAACCCATCTGCTAGACTGCCGGGACCGCTAAAGAGGAGGAGCGTTTTGGACCTGGATCTCATGCGCGAGCTGTCGGTGAAGACGGATTCTAAGATCTTGCTTCTCATCCTGGACGGTCTCGGCGGGCTCCCGCTGGACCCTTCGGGTCCGACCGAGCTGGAGGCCGCCGACTCCCCAAACCTCGACACTTTAGCCGCCCGCTCCGACCTCGGGCTCTCGCTCCCGGTGGCGGCTGGCGTCAGCCCCGGTAGCGGACCCGGCCACCTCGCCCTCTTCGGCTACGACCCCCTTCACTACGTCGTCGGGCGCGGAGTATTGAGCGCTCTGGGCGTCGGCTTTGAGCTCACAGAGAACGACCTCGCAGCCCGCCTCAACTTCGCCACCCTCGACGAGGCGGGCAGGATCTCCGACCGCCGCGCGGGCCGCATCTCGAACGAGAAGGCCGCGCCCCTGGTGGACCTCCTGAACGAGAGCATCGACCTCGACGGGGTCGAGGTCTTCGTGACCCACGAGAAGGAACACCGGGCCGTAGCCGTCTTGCGCGGCGAGGGTCTCTCTGATGCTCTGGCGGACTCCGACCCCCAGAGGGTAGGGCTCGAGCCGCTCCCCGTCAAGCCGACTGACGGCTCGCCCGAGGCCGAGCGGAGCGCCGCTCTGGCGAACGCCTTCATCGAGCAGGCGAACGAGGTCCTCGCCGACAAGCACCCGGCTAACACCGTACTCATGCGCGGCTTCGGGATGCACCCCGGGCTCCCTTCCTTCGAGGAGATCTACGAGCTCGACGCCGCCGCCATAGCGAGCTATCCGATGTACAAGGGCCTCGCCCGCCTCGCCGGGATGGAGCTCCTCAAAGAGGGCGAGGGCATCGCCGGCGAGTTCGAGACCCTGAAAGCGAACTGGGACCGCCACGACTTCTTCTTTCTCCACGTAAAGCCTACCGACGCCGCCGGCGAGGACGGCGACTTCGAGCGCAAGGCCGCGGTTATCGAGGAGGTGGATCGTCTTATCCCTGAGGTGCTCGACCTCGACCCCGCCGCGTTCGCCATCACCGGCGACCACGCGACACCGGCGAAGCTAAAGAGCCACTCCTGGAACGGGGTCCCTTTCCTCCTCTCATCCCCCTATACCCTGCCGACCGCGCAGAGCTTCGGGGAGCGGACGTGCGCGGGCGGCTCCCTAGGGGTGTTCCCTGCGGAGGAGATCATGGGCCTCCTCATGGGCCACGCCCTCAAGCTCAACCGCTACGGTGCTTGAGAGCCTGGAAGCAGGCGTGCTAAGCAGCGAGGAACTCGCCACCCTGGAGAGGGAGATAACCTCGTGCCGGCGCTGTCCGCGGCTCGTCGAGTGGCGCGAGAAGGTCGCCCGCGAGAAGCGTGCGGCCTTCAGCGATGAGACTTACTGGGGGCGCCCCGTCCCTGGCTTTGGCGACCCGGACGCGCGGGTCGTGATCCTCGGCCTCGCCCCGGCGGCCCACGGTGCGAACAGAACCGGCCGCTTCTTCACCGGCGACCGGTCGGGCGACTTCCTCTTCGCTGCGCTGCACCGTACCGGCTTTGCGAGCAGACCCGTCTCGCGCCACCGCGAAGACGGCCTCGAACTCTACGGGCTCTGGATCTCCGCCGCCGTCCGGTGCGCCCCGCCGCAGAACAGGCCCACCCCCGCAGAACGCGACGCCTGCCTCCCCTACGCGGGCAGGGAGCTGGAACTGTTGGAGGCGCAGGTCGTCGTCTGCCTCGGCGCCTTCGCCTGGGATGCCGCCCTCCGCCTCTACGGGCTCCGGCCCAAACCCAGGTTCGGCCACGGCGCCGAGGTGGTGGCCGGCGCTACCGCCCTCCTCGGCTGCTACCACCCATCCCAGCAGAACACCTTCACCGGTGTCCTCACCCCCGCGATGCTCGACGCCGTGCTCCTGCGCGCGCGGGCCCTGGGCCGGTAAACTCACTCCGCACGGCCCGCAGAGATAAGCGGAAATTACCTTCTCGTTCGGATAGAATCCGCGTGGTGTGGGATCCTAACCAGCGTGCACCTGCGAAGGCCCTCGCGGCTGCGGTCTTGACCTTTCTCTGTTTGCTAGCTATCTCCTGTTCCGACGAGACCGGCACCTCGGGCGGCGGTCGCGACACAACCGGACACTCCGAAGACCGAGAGGAGAGCACCCCTGGCGAAGAGACGACAAGATCTAAGACGACCGGCGAAGCCTCGCTCCCCGAGGCCACCCTCGGATCGGCGCCCGACGCTCCGGCCGTCCTGCTCCACCTCGAGGGGGACCCGGGGACGACCTTCTCCGGCATCTGCGCCGTCGGGGGCAAGGAGAGCATCCTCAGCGGCAAGATACCCAAGCGCTACGCCTTCGACCCGCGAGGGCAGAGGCTCTC
>JARDZQ010000008.1 GCA_029240775.1 Rubrobacteraceae bacterium
CTGAAGATAATGGCCGAGGTGGCCGGGCCTCTGGGCCTGAAGGTCGTAACGGAAGTTATGGACCCCTACGACATAGAGATGGTCATGGACTACGCCGACATACTCCAGATCGGGGCCCGCAACATGGCCAACTTCTCCCTCTTGAAGCGCGTCGGAGCTGCGATAGCCGGCACGGATCATGGGGTCGTCCTCAAGCGAGGGCTCTCGGCGACGGTCGAGGAGTGGCTTTTGGCGGCGGAGTACGTGACCTCCTCGGGTGGCGATAACGTGGTCCTGTGCGAGCGGGGCATCCGAACGTTCGAGACCTCTACGCGCTTCACGCTGGACCTCTCTGCGGTCATCGTCGCCAAGAGGCTCACGGATTTGCCCGTGATCGTGGATCCCTCGCACGCCGCGGGGCGCCGTGACCTGGTCGTTCCCCTCTCCAAGAGGCTTTGTGCGACGGGGAGCAGGCGCTGCCGGTGGGGGCGTTGCTCGGCCTCAAGGACGTCCTCCAACCCTTCGCCAGCGCCATGGGCCGGGAGGTCATCTAGTCTCGGCGGAGTTGGCTGGAGGGCAAGGGTGAACCTTCTCGGGGGGAGGTTCGTACTCGTGCGCGAGATCGGCTCGGGCGGCATGTCCACCGTCTTCCTCGGGCGCGACGAGGTCCTCGACCGGCCCGTCGCCGTCAAGATCCTGCGCTCCGACCTGGAGGGCTCGGACGTGAGCGCCCGCTTCAGGCGCGAGGGGCGCACCGCGGCCAGGCTCTCCCACCCCAACATAGTCCAGGTCTACGACGCGGGAGAGGACGTGCTCGGCGGGCACGAGACCTCCTACATCGTCGTCGAGTACGTCGCCGGAGGCGACCTGAAAGCCCTTATCGACAGGCGGGGACCGCTCCCTGGCGCCATGCTCGCGCGCATCGGGGCGGCCGTCGCCGACGGGCTTGCCCACGCCCACGAGCGGGGCATCGTCCACCGCGACATCAAGCCGCAGAATGTGCTCATAGACGAGTACGGGAGCCCGAAGCTCACCGACTTCGGCATAGCGCGGGCCCTGGACTCTACCCACTCGACCAGCACGGACTCCTACCTCGGCACGGCTACCTACTCCTCCCCGGAGCAGCTGCACGGCGCGGTAGTCACACCCAAGAGCGACATCTACTCTCTGGGTGCTACTCTCTACCACGCGGCCACGGGTCAGCCGCCGTTCACCGGGGGCCCGCTCGATGTCGCCAGCCAGCAGCTAGCCAAGCCCCCGGCCTCGCCGCGGGCTCGCGGCGCTTACATCGGTGAGCGCCTCGAAGCCCTCATCCTCGCCTGTCTCGCCAAGGATGCAGCCGAGCGTCCAGACGCCGTCACGTTGCACGAGAGACTGCTCCAGATCAGCGCGGCATCGACCCTTGCGGAGGTGGCCGGGTCACCCGGGGTCACGGGCAAGGCCGTCAGGCGGGGTCTTGGCCGGCGCGGGCCCCCGCAACTCTCCGGACCGCCGCAGGGCACCATCAGCGTCCCGACGCGGACCTTCAGGGCCGGCTCGAGCCAGAGGCGGGCACTCGCCTCCGCCATCGTCGGCCTTCTCCTCGTCGCCCTCACCGCCGCTGGCACCTGGGCGGTGCTCGAGGGCAGGATCGGGAGCGATATGACCGGTCCGGTAGAGCGGATCTCCGAGCCGCAGCGGGAGATGCTCGAGGCACCTCCGGCCAGCCGCTCGGAGAACGCGGGCGGCGAGAACGTACTCGCCAGGGACACAGAGCCGGCCGCGGAGCCCGCCCTGCCACCCGAGCAAGCCGAACAGGCTGTCTTCGATATGTACTACGAGATGTCGTTCGCCAGGCCTGAAACCTCCTACGCTTTACTCTCCGAGCGTCTGCAGAACGAGATAGGCTCCCCCGAGCAGTGGGCGGCGCAGGAAGATATCTACTCGTTCACCTACATGGAGTTCACCGAGTACCCGACCGCCACGGTCTCCGGGGATACGGCGGAGGTGGCATTCGAAGTGAGGCTGGACCGCACCTATGGTTCCGAGCTGCTCTCGGGGACCTGGGTCTGCGTGGTCGAAGATGGGGAATGGAAGCTCGACCGGCTGGAGAACGAGCGGACCGTCCCGGCCTGAGGTGCATCCAATCCCTGAGAACCGTCCTCCTAAAGCGTCCCTTGGCACCCTTCCAACACACGCCGCCGCTAACCTCATATAATCACGCGCATGATAAGGCTCACGGAGAGATTCGTTCTGGAGCGCGAGATCGGCTCGGGTGGCATGTCCACCGTCTTCCTTGGGCGCGACGAGGTCCTCGACCGGCCTGTCGCCGTCAAGCTGCTCAGGCCCGGCTACGCCGGGACCGACATCGGCGCCCGCTTCAGGCGCGAGGGGCGTACCGCGGCCAGCCTCTCCCATCCCAACATAGTCCAGGTCTACGACGCAGGAGAGGGGGCGTACGAGGGACGCGAGGTCTCCTTCATCGTCATGGAGTACGTGTCCGGCGGCGACCTCAAAGACCTGATGGACAGGAAGGGAGCACTCTCGGGCGGGGATCTCACGCGGTTGAGCGAGGCCGCGGCGGGGCTCGCCCACGCCCACGAGCGAGGTGTGATCCACCGCGATATCAAGCCGCACAACATCCTGCTGGACGAGAACGGTCGCCCGAAGCTCTCGGACTTCGGCGTCGCCCGCGCCCTCGACGCGTCGCAGGCGACCCGGACGGGCTCGTACCTGGGGACGGCGCTCTACTCGCCGCCCGAGCAGCTGCGCGGTGAGAAGGTCACGCCTAAGAGCGACGTCTACTCTTTAGGCGTCACCCTCTACCACGCGGCCACGGGTCAGCCGCCGTTCATCGGCGCCCCGATAGAGATCGCCAGCCAGCACGTCTCCAAGGAGCCGACCCCCCCGAGGGAGGTCAACGACGCGGTGAGCCCCTCGATGGAGGCCCTGATCCTCGACTGCATGAGGAAAGACCCCGACGCCCGACCGACCGCCGACGAGGTGCGGCTCAGACTGCTGGAGGCGGGCCGCGGCGTTTACGCTACCCGGGCCTACGAAGACACGCCCACCAAGGAGACCGCAGAAGACAGACCCGCCGCCGTGGCGCCGCCCCCGCGACAGGGTGGTACGGTGCCGGAGCGGTCCGGCGCGCCGGTGCGAGCCGGGCGTCGGGGAGGGCTTCTGGTGGCTCTGGCCGTCGTGGCCGTGCTCGCCGTTATCGGGGCCCTCGCCGCGTCCACGCTCCTGGGGGGAGGCAACGAGCAGGCAGGAGGCGGTGGGGACCCGTCGAACAACGCGAACCAGCCCAACGAAGGCCAGCCCCAGGGCGGGCAGAACCCGCAAGGAGGCGACCAGCAGGCCGCTTCGAGGTCAGCATCCGCTTCGGCTTCCGCTCAGCAAGAAGGGAACCAGGGACAGGAACAGGCCCAGGCCGGCGGCGGTCCCACGGAGGCGGAGGCCGCAGAGAGGACGGTGGAAGAGTTCTACACGACGTCCTCCGCGGGGAACTACGACAGGTCCGCCGAGCTCCTCAGCGAAGATTGGCGGCAGAGCAAGTTCCCGAACCGGGCGACCTTTGTAGGGACGTTCGACGACGTGGAGCGCGTGGAGTTCATAGAGGGGCCGACCGCCGAGGTCTCCGGCGACACGGCGACCGTCACCGGCCGCACCGAGGCCACGCTCACCAACGAGTTCCAGGTGAACGAGGGTACCTGGTTTCTCGTGAAGGAGGATGGCGAGTGGCGCATAGACGGGTGGAACGTCACCAACCTCAGTACGCAACAGACGTGACCGTGGCGGACGAGAGCTGAGGGAGGGCCGGTTCTGAAGACCGTACTCACGGCGTTCGTGGCGGCGATCATCGGCGGGCTCGTCACCGCGCTCTTCATCTTCGTCGGGGAGCATCGCCTCGACGACGGGTCGGGGGACGTAACGATCAGGGAGGCTCCGCCACCGGTAGGGGAGGTGTCGGAGAATACTACTGGCGTGTCGGTGCGCGAGGTCTACACGCGGAGCGGGCCCGGGGTGGTCAGCGTGGACGTCGCCTCTTCGGAGGCCGGGCCGGGAGGAGGCTCCGGGTTCGTGATCGACGAGCAGGGCTACATCGTCACCAACCAGCACGTCATCGGGGGAGCCGAGGAGATCTCGGTCAGGTTCGCCAGCGGCGTCAGAGAGGTGGCGGAGGTGGTGGGCGAGGACCCCTCGACCGACGTTGCGGTCATAAAGGTGGACGCGTCTGAAGACGTGCTCGAGCCGCTCACGCTTGGCGACTCCAGGAGCGTCGGGGTAGGGGAGCCTGTCATCGCCATCGGCAACCCGTTGAACGTCGGGATCAGCGTTACCACCGGCATCGTGAGCGGCACTGAGAGACCCATAGACGCGCCCAACGGCTACACCATAGACGGCGCGGTCCAGACGGACGCGGCGATAAACCCAGGCAACTCCGGGGGACCCTTGCTCGACTCGCGCGGGACGGTCATCGGGGTGAACGCCCAGATCGCCACGGAGTCCGGCGGGTTCGAGGGTGTGGGCTTCGCCGTCCCGATAGATACAGTAAAGGGCGTGGTCGAGCAGCTCATAAGCAGTGGAGAGGCGGTGCACGGCTACATCGGGGTGCGTATGTTCGCGGTCGGGATAGACGAGCTCGCCGCCTACACCGGCCTCTCGAAGGAGGAGCTCGCAGAACAGCATGGCTTACCCTCAAATGGGGCGATAGTGAGCGAGGTGACCACCGGCGGCCCCGCGGCGAAGGCCGGCGTCGCGGGCGGCGAGCAGGAGGAGATAGAGGGCGTCTCGGTCCCGATCGGGGACGTCATAACCGAGGTGAACGGGGAGCCAGTCTCCTCCCCGGACGACGTGATCGAGGTCGTCAACTCCGCGGAGCCCGGCGACGAGCTAGCGCTCACCGTAGTGAGTCCGGGCGAAGAGGCGCGCCGCGTCGGGGTTACGGTCGGCGTCCGTCCGGAGGATACGTGAGCGGGGTGGCGCGCGGCATGGTGCTGTGGTTCTCGGAGGAGAAGGGCTACGGTTTTATCGAGGACGGGACGGGCGAGCTAGTGCTCGTCCACTACACCGGGATAGTAGGGGAGGGCGGTGAGGTGGAGTTCGTGTTCGCGGAGGACGAAAGCCGGCGGAGAAGGGCTGCCAGGGTCGAGGCTGTCGGCTAGCCGTGGTGGAGGGGCTCAAGCGCGACGCCGCCTTCGCGGCTGTGGACCGCTACGTCGAGAGCGGCATGACCGTCGGCCTCGGGACCGGGACGACGGCCGCCTTCGTCGTCGCTAGGGTAGGGGCGTTGATCTCCGGCGGCGCGCTGCGCGACGTGCGCGGGATACCCACCTCGGAGCGGACGGCTGCGCTGGCCCGGGAGGTCGGCATCCCCCTCGCGATGCTCTCGGAGGCCAGGCCCACCCTCACCCTCGACGGGGCGGACGAGATCGGGCCAGACCTCGCGGTCATCAAGGGGCGGGGCGGGGCGCTCCTCAGGGAGAAGATCGTAGCCGCCTCCTCCGAGAAGGGCCTGATCATCGTCGCCGACGGCTCGAAGCCGGTCGCCCTGTTGGGCCAGGGCCCGCTCCCCGTGGAGGTCGAGCCATACGGTTGGAGCAGTACCCTGGACGCCCTCGGCGCTTTAGGCTGCGAGCCAGAGCTCCGGCTGGACCGCGCAGACCCGCAACTCCCCTTCGTCACGGACGGGGGGCACTACACGGCGGACTGCTTCTTCCCCGGAAAGATCCCTGATCCTACCGCCCTGGAGATCGAGATAAAGCGTATCCCTGGCGCTTTAGAGTGCGGCCTATTCGTGGATCTCGTCCGCGCGGCGGTCGTAGCCAGGGAGGACGGCGTGGAGGTCACCGAGGCTCCGCCTCGCTGAGCGGTCAGCCATCAGCCAAGAGATGCGATTGGCGACCCCGCCATCTGGTGAATATCTCGTCACAGGCGCCTCACCAAGCGGTACCCGGGAAGGCCCGAACGATTTTAGGTGAAGGCTAATAGCTGACCGCTGCAAGCTGGTAGTTATTCAGCTACTCGCTGCGCCGAAACCGGCTCTTGCGCCGGAGCGGCGGGCGCGCTCCCTCTCGACGACCAGCTTGTAGATCTCGTCGAGTTCTACGTAGACGGTAACCCTGCCGTCCTGCATCTTCACCCGCAGGTGGTCGTCGCCGACCTCGAGATCTCCAACGTCGTCCTGCTCGACGGTGAAGGTGTCGCGGCGGTCCCAGATCACGAGGTTCGCCTCCTCGCTCTTGGCCTCGTCAACTACCTTCTGGATCAGTGCTCTGTCCACGTTTGGAACATCCCTTCTAGAACGCCACTGTAAAACGTCCGGGCTATTCTACTTCACCTGCCACGCGGCGACGCTTCGGACGCCCGCACCGAAGACGGGTACAATACCCGGCGATCCGAGCTTGAAGAACCTCACGCGCAAGATCAGGGATCTCGACCGGGCGCTTTTCAGGGCCATCTTCGGCCTGAAGTGGCCGCCACTGACGACCGTGCTGCGCGCCTTTACCGTGGTGGGCACCGCAGGGGTGCTATGGGGTTTCGTCGCGGCCGGAGCTTTCCTCGCAACGGGACTGCAACCCTCGCACCTGCTGGTGCCTTGGGTCGCGGTCGCGGCCTCCTGGACGCTCGCCGAGGGCGCCAAGTACCTCTTCAACCGTGGCCGGCCATTTATCCACGACACGGAGATAGCCCCGCTGATCAAGACGCCATCCTCGAGCTCCTTCCCCTCGGGCCACTCGGCGACCGCCGCGGCGGGCGCCCTCACCCTCTCGGCGGTCTACCCGGCGTACGCTCCTGCTCTCCTCCTGGCGGGCTTCCTCGTCGCCCTCTCGCGCGTGTACCTCGGCGTCCACTACCCCTTCGACGTGCTGGCCGGGGCGCTCATAGGAACGGTCACGGCCGGCGTCGTGGTAGCGGTGGGTGGGGTCCTGGCGTGAACCAGCTTACTCGCATTTCGCCGAAGGCGCGGTAGAAAGCGTCTATGAGCATCTCTCGCTACCACACCGTCGGGGCCGTCGCCAGGGACCTGCGAGCGCTCAAGGAGCTCGACGAGCGTCTCGAGGACGCGGGCGTTCCACCCGGCTCCCTGCTCGTGCTGGCGCGGCGCCGCGACGAGCGTCTCGTGAGCGTGACGCTCGCGGACGCCCGCGTGCGCAGCGTGGGGGGTGGCCTCTCGAGGCTCCAGTGGTTCGAGTTCGCGAGCGCCTTCCTCGGGGTGACCGCCGTCAGCGTCCTCATGGGCGCCGTCCACCTGGTGACCGGCCTGACCGTGCAGGCGGTGATGACCCTCGCCGCCATCATTGGTCTCGTCCTCTACCACCGGCGGCCCCGGGTCGAGAAGGAGCTCGTCGGCCTTGGCCTCCCCGAAAGACCGGCCGGTGAGTGGGCTGAGGCCTTCCCGGACGGCTTCGCCCTGGCGCTCGCCACCGTGACCGCCGATCTCTTCGACGAGACGCAAGATGCATTCCTCGACAAGGACCTCGAAGCGCCGCTCGCCGTCGACCGCCGGCCGGTGCTTTAGAGCACGCTCCGGCTTCGCCCTGGCGCTTGTCAGCATTTCGGCACCTTGTCTGTGGCCGCGGTCCGGCACGCCATGCGAGCGCTTGCGCAATGCGCGTCGGCAAATGCCCGAGAAGGAAGAAGCTGAAATGCTGACAAGCGAGGCGTCAGCCGCAGCGGGCTGACAAGCTAAGCCCTAAAAGAGCATAGCGTGCTGACTCGCTGACAGGCTGCTAAGCTACTTCGCGTGATCATACGCGAAAGGTCTGACTCTTACGTGCTGATAAAGCAGCACGACCACGCCCTCGCCGCGGGGGAGTTCGCGAGGCGCTGGGCGAAGAGGCCGCTGCCGCTCGACTCGACCCTGTATGCCATAGCGAATCACGACGTGGCCTGGCAGGGGCCGGACGCGGAGGTGCGGTGGAACGAGGAGACGGGACAGCCGTACTCCTTCGTGGATTACCCGCCTCCAGAGAAGGTAGAGGCGTACGCCGAGGGGCTGGACTGGTTGGAGGAGAGGGATTCATACGCGGCGTGCCTGTGCAGCATGCACTACGAGACGCTCCTGCGCCGTTTCGGGGGCGGCGAGGTGGAGGAGCGGTTCGCCGACGGCGAGTTCCAGCGCCAGGAGAGGCTGCGGGCCCGGATGAGCGGGGAGGAGCTTGAGAACCTGGAGCGCAACCTCGGCCTCCTCAGGTTGTGCGACGGCCTCTCGCTCTTCGTCTGCCTCAACGAGCCAGGCGGCGAGGAGGACCCGCCGCCTTACCCGGAAGGCTTCGAGTTCGAGGGGGAGCGGTATCGCCCGGTCTGGGAGGACCGGAGCACCCTGCGCCTCGAGCCCAACCCCTTCTACGAGCCCTTCGGCCTCGTCATCCCGTACCAGACGGTGGGCAAGGACAGGCGGCCCATCGAGAGCGGTCGCCTGGAGCTGCGGGTGGTAACCTCTTGAGGGCGCGCCCTCAAGGGTGCCGCTCTATAACTTCCCCTGGAAAGGACCAGATGAGGGACGCATCTTACGAATTCTTGAAGAGGTTGCTCTCCACGCCGGGGCCGAGCGGCAACGAGGGTGCGGCGGCCAAGGTGTGGCGTGAGGAAGCCGCGGACTTCGCCGAGGTCAGGGGCGACAGGATGGGCAACTCCTTCGCCACGATAGGCGCAGGCGGGTCGCCTAAGATTATGCTCGCCGGGCACATAGACGAGATCGGGGTCATGGTCACCCACGTAGACGAGAAGGGCCTGCTCCGCTTTACCAGCGTGGGCGGGTGGGACCCGCAGGTTCTCGTCGGCCAGCGGGTGCGAATCCAGACGGCGAACGGCGAAGTAGTGGGCGTGATCGGCAAGAAGGCCATCCACGTCATGGAGCCAGAGGAGCGCAAGAAGGTCTCCGAGCTAAAGAGTCTGTGGGTAGATATCGGGGCGAAGGACGCCGAGGAGGCGAAGGAGATGGTCAGGGTCGGCGATGTGGGGGTCCTGGACCAGGATCTCCTCGAGCTACCCAACGGACGCATCGCCTCGCGCTCGCTGGACAACCGGATGGGCGCCTTCGTCGTCCTCGAAGCCTTGCGGCTGCTCTCCGAGGAGGAGGACGTGAGGGCCGAGGTCGTAGCGGTAGCGAGCGTGCAGGAGGAGATCGGGCTGTACGGAGCGCGCGGCGCCGCCTTCGGCCTCGACCCGGACGCTGCTATAGCCGTCGACGTCACCCACGCGACCGACACCCCCGGCGTCTCCAAGAACGAGAACGGCGATCACCCTCTGGGTAGCGGGCCCGTGATCGAGCGTGCCCCCAACCTGAGCCCCGTAGTCTCCGGCGGCCTGATCTCCGCCGCCGAGGAGGCGGGCATCGACTACACGCTGGAGGCCGGCTCGGGACGTGCCAACACGGACGCCGCCGCTATCCAGTTCACGCGGGCCGGCATAGCGACAGGGCTCGTCTCTGCGCCCAACCGCTACATGCACTCCCCCAACGAGATGGTCGACCTCGGTGACCTCGAGAACTGCGCGTGCCTGATCTCCGCCTACATAAAGGGGCTCGACGAGAACACGGACTTCGTCCGCTAGCGAGTCCCGGGGTGGAGCGCACAGCGGGCGACAAGAGACGTGCCTCGCCGCTCGTCGAGGGTTCGCTCCTGCTCACGGTATTCTTTTTCGGGACCAACTTCACGGCGGTGAAGCTGGTCGTGGAGAGCGTGCCGCCGATACTCTTCGCGGCGACGCGCTTCACGTTGGCAGGGCTACTGCTGTTGCCCCTCGCGCTCTTCTTCGGATCGGAGGGGCGCCTGTCGCGGCAGGACCTCTTGCCCATGCTCGGCCTCGGCTTCGTCGGCGTCACCCTCACCCAGTCGGTCTTCACCGTCGGGGTTGGCCTGACGACGGCGGCGAACACGGCGCTCGTCTACTCGACCGCCCCGGTGTGGGGGATGCTCCTCGCCTTTGCGCTGGGATGGGAGCGGCCCAGGGTCTCCGGTGTCCTCGGGATCGGGCTCTGTCTCCTCGGGGTCGGGGCTATCGTCTACGGGAGCCTTGACTTCGCCGGGACCAGCCTCGTGGGTGACGCCCTGATCCTGGCCGCAGCCGTCTTCTGGGGCTCTTACACCGTCCTGACCCTCTCGTTCCTCCGGCGCTACTCTGCCGTCGCCGTCGCCGCTTATGCGATGACGCTCGGTGGACTCGCCGCCTTACCCCTGGCCGCCCTCGACCCCTCACCCCTGAACCTCGCCGCCCTCGACGGCCTCACCTGGGGCGCGGCGGCCTACTCGGCGCTCTGCTCCTCCGCCTTCGGCTTCGCCGCCTGGGGGTGGGGCGTCTCGCACGTCGGGGCGAACCGCGTCCTCGTCTACCAGTATCTCGTCACCCTTATTGGCGTGAGCACCGGCATACTGCTGCTCGGCGAGAGCTTCGGGGCCGGCCAGCTCGTCGGCGCCGCCGTCATACTCGCCGGCGTCTACCTCGCCCGCAGCAGGTAGCGAGGCGGACCGTCGGCGAGGTGGTGGTCGCCCTGGCCTCGCTGGAGCTCTTCGGGGAAGGATTGGGCATTCTACGATACCGCATCTACCAGGAAGGGGGCGTGCTCGGGGGTGGCTTCGGCGTTATCGAGCCCCAGTTCGTCATAAGGGATAGGAGATCCGGCCGCGAGCTGCCCTGGTCCCCAAGGGGCTCCAGCGGCAGCGATACCGAAACGGACGGCGAGGTGGAGATCCTCGAGCTGCCGGTGAAGGGAAGATCGAGGTCTCTGGGTGGCGCGCCTGGTATCCCTGAGGTTCGACGAAGAGACGGGGGAGGAGATAGTAGAGGACTCCTATGAAGGTCCCTGGACCTTCCGGTTCTCTATCTAGCTGCATACTCGCTCGTCGGTAGATACCACCTTCCTAAGGCGTTTGCCTGTTTAGGGGAGGACGCAGATAAGGGCGGGGCTGGCCGGAGAACGGTTTGACCATCAGCACCTGGCCGATACCGGCGCCTGAGAACACCGACGGGTCAGCCTACCGTCGCCAGGTCTCGTGCAGCACGCGCACCCAGTTCCCGTGCGACAGCTTCCTCAGAGCCGCGGCATCGTAGCCGCGCATCGCGGAGATCAGGCGCGGCAGCCCCGAGGCGTCCCCGATCTCGCGCGGCACCTTGGCCCCGTCGAAGTCCGAGCCGAAGCCGACGCGTTCGATGCCGACCCTCTCGACCAGGTAGTCAACGTGGTCTACGATGGCTTCTAAAGGCGTGTCCTCCTCTTCTCTGCCGTCCCCGCGCAGGAAGGAGACGGCGAAGTTCACGCCCACCATCCCGTCAGAGTCCCGGATGGCGTCGAGTTGCCTATCCGTGAGGTTGCGGGAGGCCGGACAGAGGGCATGCGCGTTGGCGTGAGTCGCGACAAGCGGCGCCTCCGAGAGCGCGGCCACCTCGAAGAACCCCTTCTCGTTCAGGTGGGAGAGGTCGAGCAGAACGCCCAGCCGGTTGCACTCCCTCACCAGCTCACGCCCCGCGCCGGTCAACCCGGGACCAGTGTCCGGCGAGGAAGGAAACCGGAAGGGGACGCCGTGGGCGTAGGCGTTAGGTCGGCTCCACACGAGCCCCAGCGAGCGGAGCCCGATCTCGTAGAGATCCTCCAGCGCGTCTGGGTCCGGGCCTAGGTTCTCTGCCCCCTCGAAGTGGAGGATCGCGGCCAGGGTACCGGCGCCGAGGCACGACTCCAGCTCGTCCGCCGTACGTACGACCTTCACCTGCCCGTCGGACTCTGCCTCTGTCCGGAACAGGATCTCCACCAGCTCGTCAGCGAAACGGCGGGCGTAGACCGGGTCCACCGGTGGTGCGTCCGCGACCTCGTAGCCGCCCTCCGTCAGGGTGAGCGCGGACTCCTCTATCCACTCGTCCTCCGGGTTCGGGACGTAGCAGGCGAAGAACCCGCCACCGAAGCCGCCCTCCCGCGCTCGCGGTAGGTCGATGTGCCCGAGATCGCCCCGCTCGAAGAAGCCGCGCTCCCCTCCACGTTCCGGCAGCCGAAGTTTCAGCAGCGTGTCGTTGTGACCGTCGAAGATCGGTATGGTCTCCATCCGCCCGATGATACAGCGAGAGAGGGACCGCGTTCGCGGCCCCTCAATAGTCTGGGCGAAGAATCCTGAAACCCGAGCCCTGATGCCTCCCTAGTACTTCGGGACGCTCGAGTCGATCTCCTCACTCCAGGCGGCGATGCCGCCCTTGACGTTGTAGACGTTCTGGAAGCCCGCGTCTTGCAGGAGCTTGACCGCCCGCGCGCTGCGCCCGCCGGTCTTGCAGTGGATCGCGAGGGCCTCGTCGCGGTCGAGCTCGACCAGGCGCTCGGGCAGCTCGGCGAGAGGTATGAGCTGCGCGCCGATGTTCGACACCTCGTACTCGTGCGGCTCGCGCACGTCGAGGACGGAGACTTTGTCGCCGTTCTCCATGCGAGCCTTGAGCTCCTGGACGGTGATCTCCGGCACCTCGTCGGCCTGAGCCTGGGCGTTTGCCTGCGGGATGCCGCAGAACTCCTGGTAGTCGATGAGCTCGGTGACGGTCGGGTTCTCGCCGCAGACCGGGCAGTTGGGGTCCTTGCGGAGCTTCATCTCCCGGAAACGCATCCCCAGAGCGTCGTAGAGCAGGAGGCGTCCGATCAGGGGCTCCCCGATCCCGAGTATGAGCTTGACGGTCTCGGTCGCCTGGATCGTCCCGATCGCGCCCGGCAGTATTCCGAGGACTCCACCCTCGGCGCAGCTCGGGACGAGGCCGGGAGGCGGCGGCTCGGGGTAGAGGCAGCGGTAGCACGGACCCTCCTCGGCCCAGAATACGCTCGCCTGGCCCTCGAAGCGGAATATCGAGCCGTATACGTTCGGCTTGCCGGTGAGGACGCTGGCGTCGTTCACCAGGTAGCGGGTCGGGAAGTTGTCCGTCCCGTCCACGATGACGTCGAAGTCCTCGAAGATCTCCAGAGCGTTCTCGCTGCTCAGGGGCTCGCCGAAGGTCTCGACGTTCACGTTCGGGTTTATGTCCTCTATGCGGTCGCGAGCGCTCTCCAGCTTGGGACGTCCGAGGTCCGAGGTGCCGTGAATGATCTGGCGCTGCAAGTTCGACTCGTCCACCACGTCGAAGTCCACTATCCCTATGGTCCCGACGCCCGCCGCCGCGAGGTAGAGCGCGAGCGGGCTCCCGAGGCCACCGGCCCCGATGGTCAAGACCCGTGCCTGCTTCAGCTTCTTCTGCCCGTCGAGGGCGACCTCGGGCATGATCAGGTGCCTGCTGTAGCGTGCGATCTCCTCGTTGCTGAGCTGGACCGCCCCGTTGGACGACTGGACTAATGGCTCTCTTGTCTGCATTTTGTGAAAGCGCTCCTTACGAAATGTGTGGGAAACCTGTGTCTAAAAACCTACTTACATCGTCCGCCAGCGATGGAGGGGATGATGGAGAGCTCATCTCCCTCGGAGACCTCGGTGTCGGCGCCGTCGAGGTAGCGGATGTCCTCGTCGCCCTTGTACACGTTGACGAACGAGCGGAGCTTGCCGTCGCCGGTGTAGAGGTGCTGCCTGAGATCAGGGTACTCGGAGGCGAGGTTCCCTAGCGTCTCGCCAGCGGTCGCGCCGCCGACCTCCACCTCGGAGTTCCCCGCAGTGTACTGCCTCAAGGGGGTTGGAATCTTGATCTTCGGCATAAGATGCTCCTTTGCGAAATCTTAACTTACCAGCTGCTCTTCTTCATAGCCCGACCGGTCGTCTTTGAGTACCCACGAACGCATCTCCGTAACCCCATCTTCGCCGACGGAGGCGATGACGTAGGAATAGACCGGCCACGCGTGCTCCCGGTCGTACTCGGAGGGCTCCGCCGGGTGGTCAGGGTGAGAGTGGTAGAAGCCTAGCACCTCCATGTCCCTCTCCGCAGCCTTCTCCTCGAACTCCTTGATCTTGAGCGGCTCGATGAGGAAGCGGCGGCCGCGTTCCTCCTCGTGCGTGTTATCCGCGCGCCAGACGTCGACCACGATCTTCATCCCATCCAGGTTCATACCTACCATCGCGCCGGCGCACTCCTCGGGATACGCCTCTCTAGCGTGCTCGTGGATGTGGCCTACGTCCCCCCGGCCTATCTTGAGCGGCACCTTCTCTTAGTCCTCCCAGAAGCTCTCGGAGAGGTACTTGTCAGCCCCGTCGCACAGGATGGTGACGACGACGCCCCCTTCGATCTCGTGCGCCACCTCCAGCGCCGTGGCGACGGCGGCACCGGCGGAGACGCCGATCAGGACTCCGTCCTGGCGCGCCACGCGCTTGACCATCTCGTAGGCGTCCTCGGTGGCGATGCGCCTGTTCTCGTCGGCTATCGTGGGGTCGTAGATCTCGGGCACGATCGCGCTCTCCATGTGCTTCATGCCCTCGAGCCCGTGGAAGGCTGATTCCGGCTCGAACGAGATGACCTTTATCTCCGGGTTGTACTCCTTGAGACGGCTCGCGGTCCCCACGAAGGTGCCGCTCGTCCCTAACCCCGCGACGAAGTGCGTGATCTCGCCGCCCGTCTGCTCCCAGATCTCCGGCGCCGTGGACTCGTAGTGCGCCCGCGGGTTCGCCGGATTCGAGTACTGGTCGGGGTAGAAGTATCGCTCCGGGTCCTCGGCGTAGAGCCGCCTCACCTCCCGGATGGCCCCGTCCGAGCCCTCGCCGGGGTCCGTCAAGACGAACTCCACCCCGTAGGCGCGCAGGATCTGCTTCCGCTCCTCGCTGGCGTTCGCTGGCATGCACAGCTTGACCTTGTATCCCAGTGTCGCCCCGATCCAGGCGTAGGCTATTCCCGTGTTCCCGCTCGTCGCGTCGAGGATGGTCTTACCGGGTGTCAGGGCACCGCTGCTCTCGCCGTCCCGGATCATCCACAGGGCGGGCCTGTCCTTGACCGAACCCCCGGGGTTGTACCACTCGGCCTTGCCGAGGATCCTGATGTCAGACACCTCCGCCGAGACGCTCGCAAGCTCGAGCAATGGCGTGTTTCCGACCAAGTCAGTTACCTTCGTCCCCACCCGTTCGTTATTCCGAGTAATCATGTCGGGATTATTATACAAGGCCGGCTATTCGCGTCCAGGGAACCCGGAGAAGAGAGACAATACCTGGCCAACATAATAGCCGGAAGGCTACCTATTCGGCCTCCCGGCTATGGTTGGTGCGTTGTGAGGGATTATACCGGAGCAGGGCGGTCTCCCGCTACGGTGAAACCGCCAATTATGCTAAAGATTCGAGAATTTCCGTCAATCCTTTACGACGGCAGGTGAAGATAGGGGTATCGAGCTCGGTGTAGGCGGAGGCCTCGCTCTCGCGCAGCTCCATCATCAGGTTCTGGAACTTCTCAGGCGACTCGGCCTCGAAGGAGAGGATGAACTCGTAGTCGTCAATCCCGAAGCAGTAGGCGGTGTTGTTCTTCACGGGGTAGTGCTTGCGGCCTATCTTCATGTGCTCGTCCATCATACGCTGGCGCTCTTCGAGGGGGAGTCGGTACCAGGCGCGGGTCTTCACAAAGGGGTAGACGAAGAGGTACTCGCCCTCGCCGGGTACGATGTAGCGTCTATTCTCAAAGCCTGGCGTATGCTCGCCGACGTAGATCGACCGCCGCGCGAGCGCGAAGTAGGAGTAGCTGACGTCAAGGTACCTGCCCAGGCCCGTCTTCATGAGCGCGCTCGTCATCTTCTCGAAGGCGTCGAGGTCGTAGCCTATGCGCCAGAGCATGAAGTCCGCGTCGGAGCGCAGGCCCATGAGCGAGAATGAGCGCAGAAGCATCTCCTGACTGTGTTCCTCGACCGCTTCGAGGAACTCCCTCTTGCCCCGCTCCCGCTCCTCGTCACTCATACGACGCCAGAGAGGGTCGAGCTTGAAGAAGACGTAGTTCACGTACTGCGCCGGAAGGCTCTCCTCTGGAGCGGCCTGTTGCTGGGTCCGAGTCTCTGTCATTTTGTCCTCCCTTCAGTCGGACGCTATCAGCTATCAGCTCTCAGCTTTTCGTCGGTGTGACCGGAACGCTGGAGGCACTCCTCGCGGGTCTTCGTAGCGTGTCTTCTGTTCATGTGTCCGGTTATCTCTCGGGACGTATCTACATTATCCCCTGGCTGATTGCTGACCGCTGATAGCTGACCGCTCTAATCCGAAGTTATCCTCGTAGAGCTCTGCTACGCGGGCGAGCTCGTCGTCGGTGAGGTCCGTGATATCCGGGGCCGCGGCGAACTCGTCGAGCTGCTCGTCGTCGTAGATGTTCGGCAACGTCGAGATGATCTCCGGCGTGGCCAGGACGAACTTTAGGGCCGCCTGGCTGAGGGTGCGTTCGCCTGAACCGGTGAGGAAACCGAGCTGTTCCACTTTCTTGAGGCCGCCGAGGAGCCACTCCTTCGGGCGGTGGCGGCGATGATCGTTTTTCGCGAAGGTTGTCTCTTCGGTGTACTTGCCCTCAAGCATACCCGAGGAGTGGGGGACCCGGACTATCAGGCTCGTGTCCGTCTCTCTTGCGGCTTCGATCAGGGCCCGCCCGGGGTCTTGCTCGAGGAGGTTGTAGATCATCTGCACGCCCGCGAGGTCGCGCTCGCGCATCGCCTTCACGCCCTCCTCAAGCCAGCCGATCTTGGGTCCAAGGGCTACGCCGTAGGAGCGGATCTTGCCCTTCTCCTTGAACTCTTCCATGAGCTCGAAGAGCGCATCGTTCTCGATGGCGTCCATCTTGGTGTTGTGGAGCTGGAGG
>JARDZQ010000255.1 GCA_029240775.1 Rubrobacteraceae bacterium
TCTGGAGCTCGGTGCCGTCGGTAGCTTCGGCACCCATCGAGATCCGCTTGTAGTGGTTATAGACGGCTACGGCGAGGATTCTCTTCGCCTCGTCCTGGCCTATCACGTACTCGTTGAGGATGCGGTTGATCTCGCGGGGCTTGGGGAGGTCGTCGTCCTTGAGGAGCTCGGGTCCCGAGAACTCCTCGTCTATGATCTCGTTGCAGAGCTCGATGCACTCGTCGCAAATATAGACGCCGGGGCCCGCTATAAGCTTCCTGACCTGGCGCTGACTCTTCCCGCAAAAAGAGCACTGCAGCTGATCCGACGGATCCCTCATGCGCCTATCTCCCTCCCCGATTCATCGCCCCTATTCCCCCTAGTGGTTGGTTATGATGTTGTCGATGACGCCGTACTCGATGGCCTCCTCGGGACCCATTATGTAATCGCGGTCGGTGTCGCGCTCGATCCGCTCGTAGGGCTGCCCGGTGTTCGCCGCGAGGATCTCGTTCAGGCGCCGCTTGGTCATGATGAGCTCCTTGGCGTGGATCTCCACGTCGGAAGCCTGGCCCGCGAGCCCGCCGACGCTCGGCTGGTGCAGCAGTATCCGCGTGTTCGGCAGCGCGTTCCTCTTGCCCTTGGCCCCCGCCGCGAGCAGGAACGCCCCCATCGAGGCCGCCATGCCTAGAGCGGTCGTCACGATGTCCGGCTTGACGAACTGCATGGTGTCGTAGATAGCCAGCCCAGCCGAGACGCTGCCGCCGGGCGAGTTTATATACAGGTTGATGTCCTGCTCGGGGTCTTCGCTCTCGAGGTGCAAGAGCTGCGCCATTATCGCGTTCGCCACCTGGTCGTCAACCGGCGTCCCGAGGAAGATGATCCTGTCTTTCAGAAGCCGGGAGTAGATGTCCATAGCCCGCTCGCCGCGCGGGCTCTGCTCTATTACGTAAGGGATGACCGCTTGCGGCTGATAATCCATCAACTTTCCTCTCTCTCGTCGTTCTCATCCTGTGATGCTCCGGCCTCGACCGTGGCTTCGACCTTCGCCTCGCCGGCATCCGGCTCTTCTTCCGGCACCGGGACGGCGTTCTCGACCAGGAAGTCGAGTGCCCGGGAGCGCGCGAGCTCTTCTTGCAGGAGCGCGTAGGAGCCGTTTTTGCGCATCGCCTCGACGATCTCCTGCGGGTCCCTCTCGGAGTCCTCGGCGAGGTGCTCGATCTGGTGCATCACCTCGTGATCGTCGGCCTCGATACCCTCGGCTGTGACTACCGCGTCGAGCGTCAACTCCTTCTTGACGGTGTCGGCGGCGTCGGGGCGTACCCGCTCCTTGATCTCCTCTGGGGAGGCGCCGGCGAGCTGGTAGTACTGCCCGGGCTCCATGCCCTGAGCCCGCAGGCTCCGCTCGAAGCTCCCGAGCATCTCATCGACCTTCTCTTCTACCATGGCACCCGGGACCTCGACCTTAGCTCCCTCGGCCACGGCGTCGAGCACCCGGGTTCGGAACTCGCCCTCGGCGCGCTGCCCGGCAGCCTCCTCGAGCTGCTCGCGCACCGCCGAGCGCAGCTCCTCCAGCGTCTCGAACTCGCTGGCCTCCTTGGCGAACTCGTCGTCGAGCGGCGGAAGGTCACGGGTCTTGATCTCCTTGACGTGCACGTGGAAGAGGACTGACTGGCCGCGCAGCGACTCCTCGGCGTAGTCCATCGGGAACGTCACGCCGAACTGCTTGCGCTCGCCGGCCTTCATCCCGACGAGGTTCTGCTCGAAGTCCGGGAGCAGCTCCCCGCGGCCGACCTCGAGCATGTAGTCCTCAGCCTCGCCGCCCTCCAGCGGCCCGCCCGTGGTCATCCTCTCGCCACGGAAGTCCATGATAACGAAGTCGCTGCTCTGGACGGGCCTGTCCTCGACCGCCGCGAGCGTCGCGAACTGCCCGCGCATCTCCTCCAGCTGCTCGTCAACCTGCTCGTCGGAGACCTCGACCTCCGCCTTCGGGACCTCGACGCCCTTGTAGTCGCCGAGGGTGGCCTCCGGCCTGACCTCCACCGTGGCGGAGAACTTGAAACCCTCCTCCTCGTCCAGCGGGTCGTCGAAGTGGATCTCCGGGCTGTCTATCGGGCGAAGGTCCGTCTCGACGACCGCCTCTGAGTACCAGGTCGGGAGCCTCTCCTGGAGCGCCTCGTAGTAGATGTAGTCGCGGCCAAGGTGGTTCTCGATCACGCGGCGCGGCGCCTTGCCCGGCCTGAAGCCCGGGACCCGCACCTGCCGCCCGAGCTCGCGCACCTTGGCCTCGACCCCGGCGCGCACCGCCTCGGGCGGCACCTCCACGTCGAGGCGGACCTTGTTGTCTTCCAGCTTGGTTACGTTAGCCGTCATACGCTCCTAAACTCTTCCCGGCCGGCACTGCGAGGTGCGAGAGGCGGGACTTGAACCCGCACGCCCGAAGGCACTAGATCCTAAATCTAGCGTGTCTACCATTCCACCACTCTCGCTCTCGCCAAAAACCTGCCGCGATTATAACAGCCGCCATCCTCTAGCCTGCCTCCGAAACCTCCTTTACGCTAAGGGCGCACGGTACCCC
Source organism: Rubrobacteraceae bacterium (assembly GCA_029240775.1). Taxonomy (GTDB): domain Bacteria; phylum Actinomycetota; class Rubrobacteria; order Rubrobacterales; family Rubrobacteraceae; genus JALYGY01. The sequence continues at coordinate 2,555 of JARDZQ010000255.1, forward strand.
GAAACGCCGCTCTAAAGCGCTCTTCACAGGCATAGACCCTTGAAGAGCGCGGTTCCAGGAGCTTCTCCAGAGGTGCGGTGCACGCACCCCTCCAAGAGGCTGTCCTCTCGAGTCACGGGTACGGAACCTGCTTGCTGGTGCCTGATACCTGAAGCCCAGCTTGGGAAAGGCTCTGTCCTTCTGCCCGCCGCCCTAGTAGCGGAACTCCGCGAGGATGGCGTCGTTGGCCTCCTGGTCGGGGAGGAGGACCTACTTCCCGTCTAGTTCGAGCACGGTTCCTTGGACGAATCCGCTGACCTCGTCACCGTGTCCTCGCCAACCCTTGGCTCATCAATGAAGAACTGTTGCATAACGGCTTCGTTGGCTGTTTCGTCTGGTACGAGAACTTTGTTTCCGTTTTCCAAAGTATCGGGGGTTCCCTTGAGTCGGGTAGACATCATCTGAGCGCCGCGGCCGCGACTTATGAGGGTGCGGCCTAGCGCGACAGCCTGGTCGAAGCCCAGGTTCGTCTCGACGTTCCGGTTCATGACCCTCCCCATCTCAGGCACCCTGGCCGCTGTGTCCCAGCGCAGGGCCTTGCTGCGCAGCGCGGCCACCAGCTGCTGCTGGCGCTCTATGCGGTCGAGATCCCCGCAGGCGGTACCCCGGTAACGGGCGTAGAAGAGGGCCTGGGCGCCATTTAGAGTCTGTAGCCCGTCCTGTATGCCGTACTTGGGCGGGATCTCGTCCTCCACGTCCATCTCCACTCCGCCCATGGCGTTGATGACGTCCCGGAAGCCCTCAAAGTCCACAACCGCGTAGTGCTCTATTGGCACCCCGGTGTAGCCCTCGAGCGCGCTCATGGTCTGTTCGATGCCGCCGTAGGCGTAGGCGGCGTTAATTCTGTCCTCCACCCCCGGCTCTATCTCGACCAGCAGGTCCCGGGGCACGGAGAGCAGCTTGACCTCTCCGGTCTCAGGCAAGACCTGCACGAGCATTATGGTGTCCGTCCGGCTCCCCTCCTCCTCGCTGTCCGGCCGCTCGTCGACGCCCAGGACGAGCACGTTGAGCGGGCCCTCCGATACCTCGGTGCCCCCGAGTATCTCCCGCAGCCACACAGACCCACCGGGCGCATGCGCCCGCGAGGCCCCCTCGACACCGTAGCCGAGGGTCTCCATCGGGGTGGGTATGGCCCCGGCGCGCATGCCGACCACCAGCGCCGCGACCAGCAGACCGGCCACTAGCGACCAGAGAAACCACCGCCAGCGCGCAGCGCGAGCGGCTTTAGTGTAGTCTGGGAACTCCCGCATCTCCACGGGAAGTCTAATGTGCCGCCAACACGGAAGCAAACATGTTTCCAGGAAGCTTTATGCACAAGCGGGCTTCAGACCTTGAAGGGCGTCTGGGCCTCGAACTCCGAGTCCACCTTACCAGCCCGGAAATAGTTTGGGGTCTGGTACGGGGGCATATGCCGGACGATGCTCCTGTGGAACCGCCGGTGAATCCCCTTGAAAGCTCCATCGCTCCACACCTGCAACATCTGGGCCGTAAACAAGCCGTTGAAGTCCCCATCGGCGGAGAGTTGGTTATCCTGGCAACCCTAGATCAAGAGTACAGAGGCGCTCACGTCATCTCCTGACTCCCC
>JARDZQ010000256.1 GCA_029240775.1 Rubrobacteraceae bacterium
CACCACCGAACACAAAGCGAGGGAGGGCTAAGGTGAAGCCGAACATAGTGCTGCTGCTCACGGACGACCAGGATGAGCGCTCCCTGAGCCTCGTGCCAGGCATCGAGGAGGCGATAGGGGCGGCCGGGGGCACCGGACCGGGGGCGACGTTCAACCGGGCCTTCGTCACGACCCCGGTGTGCTGCGCTTCGAGGGTCTCCCAACTTACGGGCGCCTATACCCACAACCACAACGTGCTCACGAACTTCCCGCCCACCGGCAGCATCACGAAGTTCAGGAGCGAAGGCTGGGAGGACGAGAACATCGCCTCCAGGCTAAAGGCCGCAGGCTACCGCACGACCATCATCGGCAAGTACATGAACGGCTACACGGGCGGATATGTCCCCGCGCCGTGGGAGAGGTTCTTCGCTTCCACCCGCCCCTACCAGGCCAGCCCGCCGCTCACCTTCTACGAGAACATGGGCCTGGGCTCGGAGGGTCCCGAATACACCAACAACCCCACCCGCTACCTCGACACGTACCTGCTGAGGGATGTGGCCGTCAGGGAGATAGGCCGGTGGGGCGCCGACCGCCCGCTCTTCATGGTGGTGAGCTTCCACGGCCCGCACATCCCTGCCTTCTTCGACGCAGCGGACGCCGACCAGTTCGCCGACCTCAAAGCGCCCCGGGTGCCGTCCTGGGGCGTCTCGGACGCAGACGACCCGCAGTACGTGAAGAACCAAGCCCCCCTCACCGCCGAGGAAGCCAAGGCTGCGGACACGCTCTACCGCAAGAAGGCGCGCTCCATACTCGCTATACGCAGGGCCATCGTGGACATCGTGAAGAAATTCGAAGAGAAGGGTCAACTGGATAACACGTACTTCGTCTACACCTCCGACAATGGCTACCGCCACGGCGAGCACGCCATGGTCCACGGCAAACACACTCCCTACGAGGAGGACATAAACGTCCCGCTCTTCGTGCGCGGTCCCGACGTGCCCAGAGGCGTGAGGTTGCCCAACTTCGCACTCAACATAGACCTTGCGCCCACGTTTTGCGCGTGGGCCGGTATAAGCCCGCGCCCCTACATGGACGGCCGCTCCCTTGCGCCGCTTCTCAGAGGCGAATCCGTCCCCTGGCGCACCAATTTCCTCATCGAGCACTGGGCGGAGAGCGGCGTGCCCACCTACAAGGGCGTACGTAGCAACGAAGGCAGGGTCTACGTCGAATACGCCAGCGGGGCTTCCGCCGGGGACAAAGAATTGTACGACATTAGGGAGGACCCTTACCAGCTCAACAACCTGATGGACGACGGGGCCACCCCCACCTATCTCAGGAAGCGCCTCGCGGCGTTGAAAGCTTGCCAAGGGGATGCGTGCAGGGCGGCAGAAGATGTCAGCAGGACGTGACTGCGCAAGAGCGGGACGTTCCGGTCCTGGGAGAAGAACTCCTACGGATTGCTGGGCGACGGTGCCAGGAGACAGGTGCGTCAAAAAGCCGCCAGATCATCGCCGGTGGCTTGCTATATCTTGAGAATTCGCGTTCGATAAGCCGATTAATAAAGAGCCGACGAGCGGACTCGAACCGCTGACCTAGAGCCTCATTACGAGTGAGCCAAAGGGCGTTGCAGGGGTTTGCACAGGGGTGCAAATCCCCCATATCTAAAGGGTTTTCCTTTCTCTGCCTTGCGCTGTGTTGTACCGTATTGCGCTCCCGGTGGTGTCAGAGTGGTGTAAGGAGGAGGGCGGGCGACAGCTCATAGGGATTGCACTGACCGCTTGGTCGGCATCGCGATCTCTGTGTTTTGGTGCGGGTCGCGGCTCGACTGTCCACCACGCGAGGGAGGTACGGACCACCCCTGGCCCAGTGGCGATGAGGTTTACACGGGTTCATGCTGCCTTCCCGGGGCTCGCCACGCAGCGTGTGTCCATTTCTCGCCGCTACGGCCGCTCTCTACTGCCTTCTCGATAAAGTGGACGCCCCGCGCCCCGTCGTAGACGTTTGGGAAGTCTTGTCGCAACCCGTCGGGTTCAGCCCCTACTTGCTTGGCGCGAATCGTCGCCGCTACGCTCGTGTATACATTGGCGAACGCCTCGATAAACGCCTCGGGGTGTCCCGGGGGCAGCCTCGTGGCCCTCTTGGCGTCCTCGCTAAGGTATTCGTTGCCCCGCTTCAATACCTGCGTTGGCGCCTCCGCGGGGTTGAAGACGAGGTAGTTTGGCCCCTCCTGGCGCCACTCGAGCCCACCCTGTGTCCCGTAGACGCGAATGCGCAGGTCGTTCTCCTCTCCGGTGGAGACCTGTGAGGCGATCATGACGCCCTTGGCACCACCGTCGTATCGGATGAGCAGGTTGCCGTCGTCATCGAGCCGTCTCCCTGAGACGAAGGTAGTTAGGTCTGCGCAGATCTCAGCGACCTCGAGGCCAGTTATCGTCGAGACGAGGTTCTCCGCGTGGGAGCCAATGTCGCCTATGGCCCCCGCTATCCCCGATCGAGTGGGATCGGTTCGCCACTCTGCTTGCTTGGCGCCCGATTCTTCCAGCTTGGTCGCCAGCCACCCTTGGTTGTACTCGACGATGACCTTACGGATCTCACCGAGTTGACCTGTGCGCACCATGTGCCGCGCCTGCTTGACCATGGGATAGCCGGTGTACTGGTAGGTCACCGCGAACCCGATACCGGATTTCTCTACCAGTTCGATGAGCTTCTGCGCCTGCTCCGAGTCGTGTACCATCGGCTTGTCGAGCACCACGTTAAAGCCGGCCTCCGCGAACGCGTGGGCCACTGGGAAGTGGACGTGGTTTGGCGTGACGATGCTGACAAAGTCGACGCGCTCTTCTTCGGGGAGCGCCAACTCGCCCTCGATCATCTCGTGCCAGGTCCCGTAGTTGCGGTCTTCAAGAAGCCCCCAGGCGCGCCCGGAGGCGAGTGCCTTCTCCCGACTTGAGGAGAGGGCTCCGGCGACGAACTCGACCTCGCCGTCCATGATGGCCGCCCTGCGGTGCACCGCCCCGATGAAGGCGCCCGAGCCCCCGCCGACCATGCCCATCTTCAGCTTTTTCATGCTATTCCCTTCCAAACGCGGCGTCGAAGGCTGCCACCGACGGCTCGAAGTCCGCACGCCTGACGAAGGCGGCCGACTCCCTCGCGCCGTGCACCCGGTCCATGCCAGCGTCTTCCCACTCGACGGAGAGAGGGCCGTCGTAGCCGATGCGGTTCAGAGCCCGGATCACCGCCTCGAAGTCTACGTCGCCCCGGCCCACCGACCGGAAGTCCCAGCCGCGGCGGTGATCCCCGAAGGGCAGGTGTGATGAAAGAATGCCGCTCTCTCCGTCGAGCGAGCGGGTGGCATCCTTCATGTGGACGTGGTAGATGCGGTCGGCGAAGCGGTCGATGAACTTCACAGGATCGACGAACTGCCAATAGAGGTGGCTGGGATCGAAGTTGAAGCCGAAGGCCTCTCGTCGACCGATAACCCCCAGCGCCCTCTCTGTGGAGTGGATGTCATAGGAGATCTCCGTCGGGTGAACCTCAAACGCGAAGCGCATCCCCTCCTCGTCGAAGACATCGAGTATGGGGTTCCACCTCTCGGCGAAATCCCTGTATCCCTCGTCCACCTCCTCCTGCGACGTCGGCGGGAAGTGGTAGAGCTTGTGCCAGACGGAAGAACCGGTGAAGCCCGTCACAACCCCCACTCCGAGCCTCGCTGCAGCCCTGGCGGTGTTTTTCATCTCCTCGGCGGCCCTCTGTCGCACGCCTTCGGGATCTCCGTCGACCCAGACGTGGGGCGGCAAGGTGGCTCTGTGGCGCTCGTCTATCGGGTCGCAGACGGCCTGACCGACCAGGTGGTTGCCGATGGCGAAGCACTCTAGCCCATTACCCTCGAGTATCTCGCGTCGGCGCTCTACGTAACCGTCGTCTTTGAGAGCCTTGTCCACCTCGAAGTGGTCGCCCCAGCAGGCGAGCTCCAAGCCGTCGTAGCCCATGTCCTTGGCGAGCGGCGCGAGCTCCTCTAAGGGAAGGTCCGCCCATTGGCCGGTAAACAAGGTTACAGGTCGTGCCATCTATCTCCTCTCGAACCGCTGTGTGTCGAGCCCGGCTCTGATTCCTCAACCGTGGTACTCTCCTCGAGCGACCGGCGGGACGTAGGTCTCCAGTCCATCGTCGGGCAGGCGCAC
>JARDZQ010000257.1 GCA_029240775.1 Rubrobacteraceae bacterium
GGTTTCCCGACGGAGGTCCCGCGCGAGTCCTACGACATCGTGGTCTTCGAGAACAAGTTCCCTTCTCTCAAGCCGAACGCGCCGGACCCCGACGAGCCGGGTAGCACGCTCGCGCCCACCGCCCCGGGGCGGGGAGTCTGTGAGGTCGTCCTCTACTCTGACGAACACGGCGCAACTCTGGCCGGGATGAGCGAGCGGCGTATCCGCAACCTCGTTGAGGTGTGGGCCGACCGCTACGAGGAGCTCGGCTCCCTTGGCTACGTGGACTACGTCTTCATCTTCGAGAACAAGGGCGAGGCCATCGGCGTTACGCTCCACCACCCGCACGGCCAGATCTACGCCTACCCCTTTGTCCCCCCGCGCCCGAAAAAGGAGCTCGAGGCGGCCAGAGAGTACCGTTCGCAGAAAGACCGCTGCCTGCACTGCGACCTACTCGCCGGGGAGCACGAGGACGGGCGGCGCGTCGTCGCAAAGGGGGATCACTTCACGGCCTTCGTCCCGTTCTACGCCCACTTCCCCTACGAGGCGCACGTCTACGCGCGCCGCTGCGCGCCCTCCATAGCAGATCTGAGCGGTGAGGAGAGATGGGACCTCGCCCACATTCTCAAGAGGCTTCTCGTGGGCTACGACCGGCTCTTCGGCTTCTCGCTGCCGTACATGATGGTCATGCATCAGGCGCCGACGGATGGCGGCGACTACGAGCGCATCGCCCACTTCCACGTCGAGTTCTACCCGCCCAACCGCACCGCGGACAAGCTGAAGTACCTCGCCGGGAGCGAGACGGGAGCCGGTGCGTACGTCGTGGACGCGCTACCCGAGGAGACCGCGAGGACCCTGCGGGAGGCGGTCGAGGGAGTCTCCTAGTGAAGCTCCTGGTCACCGGTGGGGCCGGCTACATAGGCAGCGTCGTCGCACACCAGCTCGTCGAGGCGGGACACGAGACGGTCGTCCTGGACAACGTCGCGAAGGGGCACAGACGGGCGATCCCAGACGGGATCAGATTCGTACGATGCGACCTGCTCGACTCGGAGGGAACGCGCGTCGCCCTCTCCGAAGGCTTCGACGGGGTGCTCCAGTTCGCGGCGCTCTCGCTCGTCGGCGAGTCCCTCAAGCAGCCGGAGCTCTACTACCGCAACAACGTCTGCGGCACCCTGAACCTGCTGGAGGCGATGGGCGAGGCGGGCGTGCCCCGGCTCGTCTTCTCCTCGACCGCCACCGTCTACGGCGAGCCCGAGGAGGTGCCCATACCCGAGACGGCGCCGGCGCTCCCGACCAACCCCTACGGCGCCTCCAAGCTCGCGGTGGACCGCATGATCTGGGCCGTCGTCGCCCGCGGCCTCGCGGCGACGAGCCTGCGCTACTTCAACGTCGCGGAGGCGAGCGGGCGCTTCGGCGAGAACCATCATCCGGAGACCCACCTTATCCCGCTGGTGCTTCAGGCGGCCGCGGGGACGCGCGGGTCGGTACGCGTCTTCGGCCCGGACTATCCCACCCGCGACGGTACGGCGGTGCGCGACTACGTCCACGTCGAGGACCTCGGGCACGCCCACCTGCTGGCGCTCGAAGCGGCGCAGCCGGGCGAGCACCGCGTCTACAACCTCGGCAACGGCGCCGGGTTCTCCGTTCGCGAGGTCGTGGAGGCTGCTCGCGCGGTCACGGGTCGCTCCATAGAAGCCGTCGAGGCCCCGAGGCGCGCCGGGGACCCGGCAGTGCTCGTCGCCTCCAGCGACAAGATCCGGGCCGAGCTCGGCTGGAGGCCCGAGAAGCCGGAGCTCGAAGCGATGATCTCCAACGCCCGGGACTGCATCCAGTCCCACCCCAACGGGAACGAGTGAGGAGTCTATTGCGCGAGATCGAGAAGAAGGCAGCACAAGCGTACGGAGAAAGGTTCGACGAGGACCCCGAGCTGGTCGCGAGCGCCCCGGGTCGCATCAACCTGATCGGCGAGCACACAGACTACAACGGCGGCTTCGTCCTGCCTTGCGCCGTCGACCGCCGCGTGGCCGTCGCCGCTGCCGCAGGCAGCGGCGAGCTCTACTCCACGAACTTCGACGAGATGCGCCGGCTCGACGAGGCCAGAGACGGCTCCTGGGCGGATTACCCACGCGGGGTCGCGTGGGCCTTGGACGAGAAGGGTTATGAGGCGGGTAACCTCCGGGCGGTGTACGCTGGGGACGTGCCCCTCGCGTCGGGGCTCTCCTCCTCGGCGGCGATAGAGGCGGCGACGGCTCTCGCCCTCGACGCGCTCTTCGGGCTTGGCCTGGACAGGAAGGAGCTGGCCATGCTCTGCCAGAGGGCCGAGAATGAGTTCGTCGGGGTCCAGAGCGGCATCATGGACCAGTACGCCTCGCTGCTGTGCGAGGCGGGGTCCGCGCTTCTCGTGGACTGCCGCTCGCTGGAGGCCGAGAGCGTGCCACTAAACCTCGAGGAAGCGAACCTAGCCCTGCTCGTCTGCGACACCCGTGTCGAGAGGGGCCTCGCCGACACAGGCTACAACGACCGCCGCGCCTCTTGCGAGAGGGCGGCCGCCACCCTTGGCGTGGAGCAACTGCGCGACGCCGGGGTGGAGGACGTGAGCCGCCTCTCGGGCGAGGAGCTCATGCGCGCCCGGCACATCGTCACAGAGAACGCGCGGGTGCTCGACGCCGTGGCGGCGCTGCGGGCGGGGGATTTCCCGGAGCTCGGGCGTCTCATGTACGCCTCCCACGCCTCGATGCGCGACGACTTCGAGATCTCCACGAAAGAGCTCGACGCCTTCGTGGAGATAGCCGAAGCTGACGGTGCACCTGGGGCCCGGCTCACCGGCGCCGGCTTCGGCGGCTGCGCGATCGCGCTGGTGGAGACCGACAAGACCGGGAGGCTCGCGCGTGCCGTCAGGGAGACGTTCGAGGCCCGCAGTTTCCAGGATCCCGTTTTCTACGAGTTCGTGCCGGCGGACGGGGCTGAGGTGGCGCGTTGAGCCAGGAGTCCAGGCGCGAGAAGCTGCGGGACGTCATGGACCGGCTCGGGCTCGGCGCGCTCCTGATGCAGAGACCCGCCAACTTCGCCTGGTACACCGGCGGCGCGGACAACAGGGTGGACCACGCCGCAGCTCTGGGCGTGGCGGGCATCCTCCTCACCCCGGACGCCGAGTACGTCCTCACGGACAATATCGAGGCGCCCCGGATGCGTGGGGAGGAGACGCCGCGCTTCGAGATCGTCGAGCATCCCTGGTACGAAGACCCCGAAGCCACGCTGCGAGCCCTGATCGGCGACTCCCCGCTCGGCACGGACTTTGCCGCCGGGTACGGCCGGGAGGTGGGGGAGGAGATCTCGCCTCTCAGGTACGTCCTGGACGGCGCGGCGATCGAACGCTACCGGCGGCTCGGCGCCGACGCCGCCGCGGCGGTCTCGGAGGCCGCAGCGTCCGTAGGCCCCGGCACGGACGAGCGCGAGGCAGCCGCGAACCTGGGGACGGCCTGCCGGCGGCGCGGGATGTACGCGCCCGTGCTCATGGCTGCCTCAGGGGAGCGGATGGTGCTCTACCGGCACCCGATCCCCAGGGGAGGCGCGCTGGGCCGCAGGGCGATGCTCGTCGTCTGCGCCGAGCGCGGTGGTCTCTACGCAAACCTGACCCGCATACTGGACTTCGAGGACCCCAACTCGGAGACGGCTCGCAGGCAGCGGGCGTGCGACACCGTCCTGCGGCGCATGAGGGAGGAGGCCACCCTTCCCGGCCGCACCCTCGCCGAGGCCCTCGCCGACTGCCGCCGCTTCTACGCCGAAGAAGGTTTCCCAGACGGCTGGAGGGACCACCACCAGGGCGGCATGACCGGTTACGCTTCGCGCGAGGTCGTCGCCACGCCCGAGACGCGGCAGGAGATAGCGCGTGGCCAGTCCTTCGCCTGGAACCCCTCGCTGCGCGCCGTGAAGGCCGAAGAGACCTTCGTGCTTACCGGGGACGGGCCGGAGATCCTGACCGGCTCGTAGGCCAGTGGGCGCCGCAGGATGGCCAGGAGAAGCCAGTTACCTTGCAGCGCCCCTCCGGCGCAGAGACACACGATCACGCCGGAGGGGCCGAGCACCACCAGAACGGTGGAGAGGTCGATGAGTACCAGCTTCGCTGCCGTAGCAAGGCCAAGCGTCGCCGCGAGCATCGGCG
>JARDZQ010000258.1 GCA_029240775.1 Rubrobacteraceae bacterium
CCCGGATAATTTCAGGGTCATCGGGGTACATCGCCGGGACTGGGACGACGAACAGTTTCGCCGCTTCGCGCTGGATAGCCTGCGGCGCCATGCCGATGAGGTCTCGACCGAAGCCCACATCGGGCTGATCGAGCATGCTCTCGAGTACCGCCGGGCCGATGTGACCGACGGCGAGAGCATCGCTGCTGCCCTCTCTCACCTGAGAGAACCTATGGTCGCCTACCTGGCCTTGCCGCCGGCCGTCTTCGAACCGACGATCACGGCGCTCGCCGGGGCCGGGCTCGCAGCGGGCAGTCGGGTGGTGATCGAGAAGCCTTTCGGGGAGGATCTCGAGTCGGCCCGGAGGCTCAACCGGCTGCTGCGCGAGACCTTCCCGGAGAACGCGGTGTTCCGCGTGGATCACTTCCTCACGTGGCAGCCGTTCCGGAGCATCCTCGGGCTCCGGTTCGCCAACCGCGTCTTCGAGCCGGTCTGGAACCGCGACCACGTGGAGCGCGTCGAGATCACTTGGGAAGAGACCCTGGCCCTGGAAGGTCGCGCCGGCTACTTCGACTCTACCGGGATCATGTTGGACATCATTCAGAACCACCTCCTCCAGGTCCTGTGCTTGGTCGCCATGGAGGGTCCCTCCAGCCTCGACGAGGATAACTTGCGCAGACCGAAGATCGAAGCCCTCCGGGCCGTCAAGCGGCTCTCCCCGGAAGCGGTGCGGCGCCAGACCGTCCGCGCTCGCTACGGCGCTGGCAAGATCGGCGACCGGGACATCCCGGCCTACGTAGACGAGGAAGGCGTAGACCCTGACCGCCGGACCGAGACCTTCGCCCAGATCACGCTCGAGGTGGACACCCCGCGTTGGGACGGCGTGCCGTTCGTGCTGCGCACGGGGAAAGCCCTGGGCAGGGACCTCGGCGAGGTCGCCGTTCGCTTCCGCCCCGCATCGCATCCCGCGTTCAGGCAAGCGCCACGCCCGAACGCGCTCCGCCTCCTCAAGGGGCCGGATCGGGTGATTCTGGACGTGCAGGTTGGCGGTTCGGCTGACCCTTTGGAGCCGGAGCAGGTGGAGCTTGACACGGTGCTCTCCCCTCAGAGCCTGTCGGCCTACGGACACCTCCTCCTCGACGCTCTGGAGGGTAACCCCTCTCTCTTCGTCCATGCCGAGGAGGCCGAGGAGTCCTGGCGGATCGTCGAACCGATCATCGACGCTTGGGAGAAGGATGAGGTCCCACTTCTGGAATACCCGGCTGGCTCGTATGGGCCAGCCCGACGAGTAGCATCGCCCTGAGCCGCCCGGCGTTGCTCCGGAGAGCCCCGAAAAACGCCTCGACGCGCGGCCGGAGGAACTCGCGCGCTGCGCAACGGGCGGCACGGCGGATGGATCGAATGTGGTGCCCGAGGTTACCAGCAAAAATCGCAGGGGGAGAGGATGGTTGAGCCTTTGGAAGTGACGACTCTGGGCGAGCCGATGGTCGTCATGGACCCGCTCTCGGCGGGCCCCCTCAGGCATGTCGGCACCTTCGAGAAGCACGTAGGCGGGGCCGAGCACAACGTCGCGGTAGGGCTCTCGCGCCTTGGGCACCGGGCGGGGTTCGCGGGGAGCCTCGGCGACGACGAGTTCGGCAAGGAGATCCTGGCCTTCCTGCGCGGGGAAGGCGTGGACGTCTCCCGGCTTGTCCTCGACGTGGAGGCCCCGACCGGCGTGTACTTCAAGGAGTGGCGGGCCCTGGGCAAGTTGCGCGTCTACTACTACAGGGCGGGGTCGGCGGCCAGCCGGATGCGGTTCGAAACGCTGGACCTGGATTACCTGCTCTCCGGCACGTTTGTGCACCTCACAGGGATCACCGCCGCCCTCTCGGAAAACTGCCGAGACCTGGTCGAACGCCTTGTCCTCGCGGCAAACGAGCGCGGAGTGAGGGTCTCATTCGACACCAACGTTCGCTGGCAGCTCTTTAACGGGCGAGACCCGCGAGAGGTTCTGAGACCTCTCGTCGAACGCGCCGACCTGCTCTTTCTCTCAGAGGAGGAGGCCGAGCTCCTGCTCGGCGGTACCGATGGTGAGCGCGTCCAACAGGCCCGGCGAGAGATGCGCGCAAAGACGATCGTCGTCCACCGGGCCGAAGGTGCCTTCGCCGTCGAAGACGGCGGCGTTACGGAGAGGGCGGGTTACCCGGTCGAGGTCGTGGACACCGTAGGGGCCGGCGACGCGTTCGTCGCCGGCTTTCTCTCCGGGCGGTTGCGCGGGTGGGATACCGGGGAGTCCCTGCAACTGGCGAACGCCTGCGGGGCGTGCGCGGTGACGGTTCAGGGCGACGTAAAGGGGCTCCCTACGGAGGAGGAGGCGCTCGGGCTGGTCCGGGGCCACAAGGGAGTCGAGCGCTAGGAGGGAGACGAGAACGTGGATCTCGACCGGACGTTGGAGATGGTGAAGGAGCTGGGCCTGCTTGCCGTGGTGCGCGGGGAGTCGAGAGAGGCGGCGGTCGAGGTTTCGGACGCGCTGGTCGAAGGCGGCGTCCTGGGGATCGAGGTAACCTTCACCACCCCGGAGGCAGACCTAGCGATAAGGGAGCTCGGGGAGAAGCACGGCGAGAGCATCCTGCTCGGCGCCGGCACCGTGACCACCCGAAATCAGGTCGAGCGCGCCGCCGAAGCCGGGTCGTCTTTTCTCGTCAGCCCGGGGTGCGACCCGGAGCTTCTGCCCGCTATGCACGAGACCGGGATCCTCGTCTTGCCTGGGGCGCTTACCCCTTCGGAGGTCATGCTCGCCCGCAGGCTCGGCGCTCGGGCGGTGAAGCTCTTTCCCGGCTCCTCGGGAGGACCGTCGTACCTGAAGGCGCTCTCGGGTCCGTTCCCGGACGTCCCCTTCATACCCACCGGCGGCGTCTCCTTGGAGAACATCGCAGACTGGTTCGCGGCAGGGGCCATCGCGGTCGGGGCCGGAGGCGCGCTGGCTCCGTCCTCAATATTGGGGCGCAACCGCGGCGAGGTCGTTCAGAACGCGAGGCGGTTCGCGGAGGCGGTACGCGCGGCGAAGGGTCGGTAAGGAAAGGTCGGGAGATGCCGCCGGAGAAAGGAGTGGAGGCGAGGCTGTGAGTTTGACGAGCCAGATGGGTAAGGTCGAGATGGTAAACCGGGCGCTCGGGTTCTGGGGGCTGGGGCAGGTCGGCGTGGCGATCAAGGGCCCGACCGGCGTCCTCTACGTCGATCCCTACCTGACCGATTCCGACGGGGAGGGTGGGTGGCTGGAGCGCAGTTTCCCGCCCCCTGTCAAGCCCGAGGAGGTCACCAACGCCTCGGCGGTGCTCCTTACCCACGACCACGTGGACCACACCGACCCCGAGACCCTGCTGCCACTGGCCTCGGCCTCTCCCCAGGCGCGCTTCGTCTGTCCCTTCACCAGCCGGGACACGCTCGTGGAAGCGGGACTAGATGGGGACCGCATCACCGTCCCCGAGATCAGCGAGCCCCTGGAGGTCGCGGGCGCCTCCGTCACGGCGGTGCCCTCCGCGCACACCGAACTCGAGCGCGATCCGGAGCGAGGTTACCCGTACCTGGGGTACGTGATCGACTGGAACGGCGTCACGCTCTACCACGCGGGCGACACCGTGATCTATGACGGCCTGATAGAGACCCTCGATAGGTGGAAGATAGACGTGGCCTTCGTGCCGATCAACGGTCGCGACTTTTTCCGCACGAGGGAAGGCATCGTCGGCAACACGGACTACCGCGAAGCAGCACACCTGGCGGAGGAGCTGGACTTCGGGCTCGTGGTGCCAACCCACTTCGACCTGTTCGCGTTCAACGCGGTAGACCCGGGTCTCTTCGCGAGCTACTTGCATAGACTGAACCACGAGAGGAGACACAAGTTCCTGAGCCCCGGTGAACTGCTCTATTTTGTGCGTGAGTCCACGTAAGCGGCAAGCTCGTCGTTAAACGTAGCCACCCCGTGGTGGCCACAGGTCGAGATCAACGACGTGGGGCGGGCGTCGATGATAACGCCGGCACACACCGGACAGCCATATAATGAGTGTTCATGGGTAGGTACGACGATCTGCGGGTTGTGGCGTTCGGCGGAGGGACGGGTTTACCCGTGCTCCTGCGGGGCCTTAGGGACAGGGTCGGGGAACTTAGC
>JARDZQ010000259.1 GCA_029240775.1 Rubrobacteraceae bacterium
GGCCGCGCTCGCCTTCCGAGAAACCTCCTGCTAGGCACGTGGGTGAATACGCCGCACCCGGGAGCCGACCGCGGCTCTAGGATTGTAGAAGGCTTCGTTGTTCTTGACCTTACCTGACCCACCTGTTCTGGTACCACGTCGCGTCCCTCACGCCCAGCTTGGTGAGCACGATGCGCTTACGACCGCAGGGCACCGACCTGAGCATGATCGACTTTCCGCAGAGCCTCATGCGCTGGTGCCCGCTGCCCAAGTGGTGTCCTAGCTCGTGCGTGAGCACGTGCTGGCGCAGCTTCGCACTTTGCCTGTTTAAGGCGCAGGTATTGACGCCGAGCCGGTCAGGGGCGCCCATCAGGTTCTGCGCGAAGGCGAACCAGCTCCTGTCCATGCAGTCGCGGATACCGTCGATGCGCACGGTGGCTTTTGCAGCACTGTACACCTTGATCAGCCGTACCCCCCTGCCTTTGAAGCGCGTATCGAGGGCGTTCCACGCCCCTGCTCCGTGGCCCACGGCCGTTGGGTAGACCTTCTCGGGATTGTAGTAGTAGAGCGTCTCCTCGGGAGTGACGCTCGTCCAGTGGCCGCCGAACAGGGATGCCTGGACGCTCCCCTCTTGGGCGGCCACGGGCTCGTCCATCCACTCGGGTTCAATGGGGTGTCCGCTTCGTTGCTTACTGCTGGTTACTCCTAGAGCCACCCCGCTCGCCAAGAGCACAGCTATGGCCACCGAAGCCAACAACAAAGCGGTCTTCCTCATTCCCATCCACCCTTTCCGTAATGGGGCGGAGGAAGAAAGGGTTAAACCTCCGCCCCTGCTACGTAACCCCTAAAGCATACCAGCCCCCGACTCTACGACCTCCGCCACCCCTGCGCCACGCTGCTACTCAACGGCAACGTCCACCCCAAGTACGTACAGGAACGTCTGGGGCAAGCTTTCATAGCGCAAACGCTCGACACCTATTCCCACGTGCTGGAGGGCATGGACGGAGGAATCGGGAACGCTATGGACGCCGCCATCGGCTAGTATCGCAAAACTACTGTAGAGGAGTCCCGGCGGCCTTGCCAGGGCTCCCCTCTATTCCGCGTATTCGGCTTATCTATCGGGGATTGAGAAGTGAGCCGCCCAGGACTCGAACCTGGAACCTAGAGATTAAGAGTCTCTTGCTCTGCCAATTGAGCTAGCGGCCCATGAGTTAGCGATTATAGCATCGGGGCGCGGGGTGTCGAAAGTTAAGTTTTGTTTACGAGCCTTGCGCCGGTTCCAGGCCCGCTTTTATAATATTCGTATCATCCTAGCGGCTCTTTCTGGGGAGCCGCTAAGGGCCGGAAAAGGGTCTCACCCTTCTGTGAACACCGGCCCTTTTTGTTTGAGCTGGTCAGCACTTCAGCATGTCAGCACGCTTCGGCCCATAGAGCGGTTTGCGGAATGTACGAGCTATCGGGGGAAGAGGTTTCTCGAAGTTCTTAGGTTCTTAGGGGTGCTTAGCCGGGCGGGTTTCCGACTACCCGACCCCCAGAGCCATTATAAGACCTTGCTCCGTGGAAGGCGCAATCCTTTCGCAGACCGCTTTAAAGCCTCGCTTCCAGCATTTCAGCAAGGGTGTGATCGGGGTATGAGCCGAACGGAAAAAGCTGAAAGCGAAGACCGCCGGGGCGTAGCGTGCTGACTAGCCCACCTCTTCTGCGATGGTAAAGAGCTCTTCGGCGTGGCGGCGCACGGATATCGCGAGATCCTCGCCCGAGGTGGCGACGAGGATACGGTGGAGTGGGGCGTGGTAGCGCTGGAGGTCGTCCTCGGTCATGCCCGAGATGCTTTGCCAACCTACGGGGTTGCGTTCGCCGGGGAGGGGGGTGCGTCGGATCAGGCGCAAGCCTACGGGCAGAGGCTGTCCCCTGGGGAGGTCTATGAGGATGTCGAAGGGGCCGGCGACCCCTTTGCGGTAGCGGGTGAGGTAGCGGGTCCAGGCTTCTTCGACCCTGCGGCGCCAGGAGGCGTCGTCGCGCAGCCGGATGAGGGAGGCGTAGTTCGGGTGGCGCTCGTCGAACTCGAGGGCTAGGTGGTAGGGCCTGCGCTCGGCGAGGCGCTTCATGAGGGCCGCGGTTGAGCTCTCGGGCTCTGCCCCATCCTGAACCAAGACGAAGGCCCCGGCGTCGTCGAGCTCCGAGAGCTTGTCGAAGGTGACGGTCCCGGCCTGGACGGCGTCCTGGACGGCCCGGCGGAACATAACAGTAGGGATGCGCAGCGCCTGGTGGCCGTAGACGTTGTAGTACATCAGGTAGCGGGAGAAAACGAACGCCTGCAGGGAGCCCGTGCCATCTTCATCTAAGGTCAGGACCGCCCTGTTCTCCTGGCCGACGATCCTGAGGCGTTGGATCAGGGGCTGCACCGGGACGATGCCGTAGGGTACCTGAGCCCCTTTGGCGTCGCGCACGAGCCTGTCGAGGGCGTCCACGTCCAGGGAGCCGAAGAGGATGTCCCTCAGAAGGTGTTCGGTGGGGGTGAGGCCGCGCGGCTCTTCGTTGCCCCTGGCGACGAGGCGGTAGACGTTGTGGGGCTCGAGGTCCCACTCGCTCCTGAGGACCTTGGCCACCTCGGTGTTCTCGATCCAGCGTCGGCTGAGCTCTTTGAGGGTGGGCGCGCCGGGCAATGCTATCCCCTCGATGGCGCGGGAGTAGGGGTAGCGGCCCGCGTCGAGGAGCAGGGCGGCGGCCTGGGCAGCCTGCACGTCCCTGTTCTCGAGGTAGGCGCCGGACTCCGCGATCCTCCTCAGGGTCAGCCGCGTGAGGTGGTAGACGCCGATGGCGTGGTCGAAGCGCGTGTGCCTGGCCCTCGGGAAGGCCGCGAAGGTGAACCCGAGCTGGCTCATGCCTCGCAAGCGCCCCATCGCGTCGGTATCGAGCAGGGACCTCACCGCCCGGTCTATAGGGACGTCACCCCAGATCACGTCCCGGATTCTTCTGCCGGAGCCTCCGAAGAACTCCCCTACAGTACCGCTCAATGCCGCTCCCGGTCTTGGCTTCGGGGTATTCTAACGAAAATGGTGAGAGCCGACGCTTCACCACTAGTGTAATAATACTGGTTCAAGTACGGGAAGGAGTCGCCATACACGCCGAAGAGGTCGAGGTCTTGCGCGGAGAATCCGTCACCCTGAGGCCGCCGCGGGAGTCGGACGTGGAGGCGGCCTACGCCTGGGACCGCGACCCCGAGCTCGCCGCGTGGAACGGGCGCTCCCCGATCTCGGTCTCCCTCTCCGCCGCCCGCCGCGACTACCTGGCTCGCTGGGAGGACCCGAACGTGAAGACCTTCATCTTGGAGGCCGGGGGCGAGCCCATAGGCATGGTAACCCTCTACGACTTCCGCAACGCCGGCTGCGAACTCGGTATAAAGATCGGAGCCGAAGACCTGCGCGGAAGAGGCTACGCGACCGAGGCCGTCGAACTGCTCGTGGGCTACGCATTCGACACTTTAGGCCTCGAGGTCATCCGCGGCTCGACCCTCTCCCACAACGAGCGGATGCGCCGCGTCTTCGAGAAGAACGGCTTCGAACTGGTCGGCGACGGCTCCATCCTCAGCCGCTTTGACAACCGTCGCTACACCGAGCTCTTCTACGAGCGCCGGCACGCAGGCTAGCGCCGACAGGCGCCTGACCCTGCTCGCCCCCTCCCCGAGCCCCGTTTTCGGCGGCCCGAGATCTTCCTATCCGTTTTCCAGCCCTGTCCGGCTACAATAAGGTCAGTGAGAACGCAGCTACAGTTGAACGTGCGCAGCCGGGGTGCGATGAGTGGGGTGCTCACGATGGGCAGCCTCGACCCGGCGTTCGCGGGCGCCGGGGAGATCGATGGCGGACCGGTGGTCCTGGATCTCCGGGCGGTCGAGTTCGTGGAGCCGGCGGGGCTGTGCGGGCTGGCGGCGCTGTTGGAGTTCCTGATCCCACGCTCGGAAGAGGTGGGCATCGCGCTCGCAGGCCGCGACGTGCCGGCCTACCTGGAGCGGATGAACTTCTTCCGGCTCTTCGGCGATAGGATAAGGACGAACGCTGACGTGGCCTCACTCGAGGAACGCCGGCGGCACAACCCCGGAACGCTACAAGAGCTCATAAACTTCCACACCGAGCAGGAGATCCCCGG
>JARDZQ010000260.1 GCA_029240775.1 Rubrobacteraceae bacterium
CCTGTAACCGAGCCGCCAGGCGGGCGGTACGAGCACGAGCGACATGAGCGCGACCCCGATCGTGGTGCCGAAGGCGAGCACGTAGATGGCCGCCACGGGGTCGCGCCGGACGAGCAAGGCGTACAGCGCGAAGGAGGCGATGACGAAGAGGTTGTTGAGGACAGGTGCGAAGGTGGGCAAGAAGAAGTGCCGGTGCGAGTTGAGGACACCCGTCGCCACCGCGCCTACGCCGTAGAGCAGGATCTGCAACGCGAAGACCCGGAAGAGAAGGATCGCGAGTGAGGTGGCCTCCCGCGCCTCCCCGCGAGAGAAACCTTCCGCCGGCCCCCACGCGGTCAAAAGGTGGACGAGTGGTCCGGCGAAGACGAAGGCGAGGACGACGAGCACGCTGAGGAACGGCAGGATCACGGTGAGGAGGGCGTCCGTGAGGCGGCGGGCGTCGTCTTCGCCGTGCCGGGTGAGGCGCTCGACGAGGAGCGGAACGAGGATGGAGGAGAGCAGGCCGCCCATGAACAGCTCGTAGAGTTGGGTCGGGAGTATGTTCGAGAGGGTGTAGGCGTTCGCCACCGCTCCCGTACCGAGGACCGCCGCCTGGGTCATCGTCCGGGCGTAGCCGGTGACGCGCGAGAGCATCGTCGCCACGGACATGGAGAGCGCGGATCTCAGGATCGCGGCCATAAGTGAAGATGTTACATCTCCGTCTTTCGGGGTGCCGAGCGGCTACGACGATACGGGGGTTAGAATGACGCAACGCGAGATGGACGGTGGGGGATGGAAGCGTACCCGATAAAGCTCAGTTACCACGTGCGCGACTACTACTTCGGGGAGCGCCTGATCCCCGAGCTGCTCGGCAAGGCGGACGCGCCGGACGGCGTCGTGGCCGAGACCTGGGAGGTCAGCGACTACATAGAGACCACCGGCAGCGTCCAGAACGGATCCTACGCCGGAAAGACACTCCACGACCTCGTGGCAGAGTTCCCGGACGAGCTGGTGGGAGAAGGCTGGCGAGGGCCTCACTTCCCGATCCTGCTCAAGTTCCTGGACGCCTCGCACATGCTCCCCGTCCACCTCCACGCCGACGACGAGACCGCACGAGAGAAGCACGGCGAGCCACACGGCAAAACCGAGGCCTGGCACATCCTGTGGGCCGAGCCCGGCGCGACGATCCTCGCCGGGATAAAGGACGGCCTATCGCGCGGGGACCTCTTCGACGCCTTCAAGAGGCAAGACTACGGCTCCGTCATGCCGCCCTACGAGATCCGGGCGGGCGACACCGTCTACGTGCCCGGCGGCATCCTCCACACATTCGGGCCGGGGACCCTGATCTCCGAGGTACAGCAGACCTCTGACCTGGGCCAATTCGTGATGCCCACCGACCTCTACGGCAACCGCCTGAGCGAGGCAGAATGGGATGCGAACATAAACGCCACCCTCGACGAGCTGAAGACGGATTACCTGCCCCGCCCGAACCCGGGCCTCGCGCTGGAGGAAGGCTCCAACCGCCGCGTCCTGTGCTGCGCCGGGCCGCACTTCGCCCTCGAGCGCTGGACGCTAGCGGAGCCCCGCGTCGAGCCTGCCCATCCGGAACGCTTCGCGACCCTCTCGAACGTGGGCGGCGCAGCGGTGGAGATAGAGCACCATTCCGGCTCGGAGACGCTCGGGCGCGCCGAGTCGTGCATACTGCCCGCCGCCATCGGCGAGGTGCGTGTGGTGCCTGGTGGAGCCGGCGAGGTGAGCCTCGTGGCCTGCTACGTGCCGGACCTGGGGCGGGACGTGGTCGAGCCGCTGAGGCAGGCCGGATACGCAGACGAAGAGATCCGGAGCCTCGGCGAGGTGGACGCGAGACCGAACGGGAGGTAGCTCTTTGGGGAAGATAGTGGCGCTCGGCGAGGTGGTCTCGGACATCTACCGGGGCGAGGAGCTCTCTGAGGTCGAGCTGGGGTTCGTCGCGCGGCCCGGCGGTGCGCCGGCGAACGTCGCGGTGGCGGCCTCCAGGCTCGGCTCGGAGGCCGCGTTCGTGGGCAGCGTGGGGGAGGACCTCTTCGGTGACTTCATCCTGCGCGCGCTGGAGTCCGAGGGCGTCGGGACGGACGGCGTAGTCCGCCAGAAGCCGCCCACCCGCACCTCGCTGGCCTTCGTCGAGATCGACGCGACCGGCGACCGCGCGTTCACCTTCTACCGCTCCAGCCCGGCCGCAGACGAGATGCTCGCGCCCGAAGACGTCACGGAGGACCTGCTCTCGAGAGCTTCGTTCGTGAACTTCGGCAGCATCCCCCTTATCCGGGAGCCCGCCCGCTCGGCGACGCACCACATCGCTGACCTCGCGCAACGATCGGACGTCCCCGTCGCTTTCGACGTGAACTTTCGCGAGCACCTGTGGGAGAGTCGCGAAGCCGCCCGCGAGGCCGTTGATCCTCTGCTCGACCTCTCGACCATCGTGAAGCTCGGCGACGACGAGCTCTCCCCGCTGCTCGGCACGGAGGATATCGAGGAGGCCGCGGGGGTGCTGCTCGACCGCGGCGTCCCCTTGGTGCTCGTAAGCCTCGGGCCGGAGGGCGCATTCTACGCCACGCAAGACTTCAGCGGCGACGTGCCCCCATTCGATGTGGAGGTCATGGACGCCACCGGCGCGGGGGACGCCTTCCTCGCCGCTGTCCTGGTGCATCTCTCCGGTCAGCCCTTCGACGAGGAGGGGGTCCGCGAGGCTACCCTCAGGGGCAGCGCCGCCGGCGCCCTCGCCTGCACGGCCTACGGCGCCATGAGCGCTCTCCCCACGAAGGAAGAGCTGGAACGGTTTATGGCGGGCTAGGCTTCAGGATTCAACGGCGCATCCAGCTGACCTCGACCGGTACGTCCACCATCTCCGCGAGCCGCCGGGCGAGCGGTTCGAGGGAGGGGAGCTCCGTCGCGGCGTGACCGGCGTCTATGGCGGTGAGGCCGAGGGTGTCCGCGAGCAGCGCGTCATGGTAGTCGAGATCTCCCGTAATGTAGGCCTGCGCGCCCGAGGCCGCAGCCTCCGCGACAAAGGAGCCTCCCGAGCCTCCGAGGACCGCGACGCGCTCGATGCTCCGTTCGGGGTCCGCAACGACGCGGGCCGAAAAGCCGAGGGAGCTCGCTACGTGTTCGGTCAGCTCCTCTGGCGTCATCGGGGCTGGTAACGTCCCGACCCGTCCGTAACCGCAGCCCTCCGGGTGACCGTCTACGGGGTAGAGGTCGAGGGCTGCCTCCTCGTAGGGGTGAGCCGCGACGGCGGCTGCGGCGGCGCGGCGGGCGGCGTGGGCCGGGACGACGGTCTCGAGCCGGATCTCCTCCACCTTCTCCAGCCGGCCTCTCTCCCCCAGGTACGGGTCCGTCGTCTCGCCACCCAGGAAAGTGCCCGTCCCCGGCGTCCGGAAGGTGCAGTGCGTGTACTCCCCGATGACGCCGGCCCCTTCGCCGGCCAGGGCGTCGGCTATGGCATCCACATTCTCCTCCGGGACGAAGACCACCAGCTTGCGCAACTCGCCCCTCGGGGAGACGATCTCGAAGGGACCCCGCAGCCCGAGCGCCTCCGCCAGCGCCACCGAGACGCCGCCAGGGGCGGCGTCGTAGCTCGTGTGGGCTGCGTATACGGCTAGATCCCGGCGTACGGCACGCGCAACCAGGTTCCCCGGGTAAGAGCCCGTGTTTACGCTCTTTATGGGATCGAAGATAAGAGGGTGGTGGAAGAGCAGGAAGTCCGCTCCCTTATCCTCAGCTTCTTCGAAGACCTCGTCCAGAGGGGTGAGGGCGACCAGCACCCGGTTCGCCGCCGCCGCGGGCTCCCCGACCTGGAGCCCGCAATTATCCCAGCCCTCGGAGAGCGGGGTAGGGGCTATCCGTTCGATGGTCTCCGCTATGTCTCGTACGCGCGCCACGACCAGGTGGGCATTGTACAATCTCCGGGGTAGTGAGCCTCGCCCGCAAGCCAGCGCATCTGATCTCCATCACAACCCGCCTCCCGCTCCTCGCCGTGCCGCTCTTTCTCGCAGTCGGGGCGCAGGCCGCGGGGACTCGTGGCCTCCTGTGGGGTCTCCTCTGCGTGTTCCTGACGAGCGGGCTCTCGCTCGCCTACCTCGCGTACCTGGCGCGCTCCGGCAA
>JARDZQ010000261.1 GCA_029240775.1 Rubrobacteraceae bacterium
CAGGTTCTGCCCGAAGTGAACCTTGGTGCCGTACTTGCGGAAGGTGGCGAGCGTGCGCAGTGGTTCTTTGCTCGTGATCCCGGTTCTCTGGTCCACGGTTGTGATGGCGCAACGCGCGCAGGGCTTGACCACGCGGAGGGTCATGGGACCGATGCGGACCCGTCTCCAATTGTCTTCGGCGAAGGGCTCACAGCCCACTACTACCAGGTTTGGACGGAAGCGGTCCATCCCCAAGGCGTGCTCCAGCCGCGCGTTGAGATCTGCGAGGGAGCCTTCGGAGATGAGCAGGAACGGGAACCCGTCGGCGAAGCCGACGCGGTCGTCCGGCTCACCGTAGTCAGGGTCCACCGCACGGACCGACCAGTCCGGCAGGTGAACCAGCCTGCATCTCACGCCCAGGAACCCGCCGAACCAGCGGTCCGCCTCGTCGCCCACAGGGAGGGTCTCTACGAGGTCCCCCCAGACGCTCGTGAGCACGGACTTGCCGTGCGGGAGAAGGAACGGGACTTCGAGGGAGGGCATCTCCGGAGCGCTGACGACGAGACGGTCGTGCTCTATGCGGACCGCGATCAAAGCCATCCGAGGATGCCGGCGCTGAGACATGAAATTGCCGCTCTCGTCTACGAGCATCCAGCGCCGGTCGTGGCGCAGGCCGCCCTCGTCCACCTTCCACTCCTCCACGGCGAAACCTGTGCAGGACTTGATGGGATACACGTAGAGCTTACTGAGCCGGATGCTGGACTGCCTCTCAGCCAAAGCCGGCTCCATCGAGAGCGGGGCGGGCCGAGCGGGCGTAGCGGGCGGTGTATCCGGCGCCAGTTGGCCGAGGCGGCTCGTATGGGTTCCTGGCCTCCAGCTCGGCGGCCTTGACGCCGGTACGCATCCGGCCTTCCGCCAGGTCTATGCGGAGGACGTCGCCGTCGCGCAGAAGCCCGATCACGCCTCCGGAGGAGGCTTCGGGGGTGAAGAGAGAGATCTGGACGCCTCTGGCCCGGCCCGGCGCAAGCCCGTCCGTGAGAACGACCTCGGCGAGTCTGGCGTCGTCAAGAGCTTCCCTGAACAGTTCAAGCTTGACAACCCCGGGACCGCCGCGTGGCCCACATCCTACGACGACGGGTAACGTCCCCTCATCCAATCCCTTCTCCACCGCCCGCGCCGCTTCCTCGTCCGAGCCGAAGACGCGGCACGTGCCCGCAACCTCGGTCTCAGATCCCTCCACCCGGCAGAGCGCTTCGACCCCAGAGGCGCGCCCCTCGACGAACACCAGCCGGGACCTGGTCCGGTCTGGCTCTGGTGGTGCCTCGGGCAACTCCTCCTTGAGTCTGCCGGTGACGGTATGGGTATCGTTGAGGGTCTCGCCGAGGGAGGCGAGGAGACCACCCGCGCCGTGTTTGGCATACCAGGCGGTGGCCGGAGCCGTGAAGGCCGGAGTTTCGGGAGCGAGGACCCGGATCATCTGCGGGAAACCGGCTACCCCCGCCTCCCTGGCGATGGCGGAAAGGTGAACCAGCAGTTCCGGTCCGCCATCCAGAGCGCAACCTGCCCGCAGCGCGTTCGCCAGAGAGAAGCTCTCGACGAGCTGCCCGGGACGTGGACCGCCGCTGCGAGCCGTAGCAACCACAGCCTCGGCCGCGTCTGCTTGCAGCGGAGAGAGCCCTAGGGCGTGTGGGACGACGCCGAAAGCCGTCGTCCCGGCGGGAGCGACCACCACCGGCAGGTTCAGACGAAGCGCGCAGATCAGGAACCCGGCGAGATCCTCGGGTTCTTCGGCGGAGAGGAGCAAACCGTCAAGGTCCTCGGAGGCGCAGGAGATCTGGGCGACGTCCGCGACCCACTCCCGCGCCAGCGCGACGCCGCCTACCGGGCGCCCTGAGGGCAGTCCCAGCGGAACCGGCTCGCCGCCAGCTCCGCGTATCCGGTCCGGCAGGTCCGTGACGCCGGCGCTCAGGACGCCGATACGCGGCACGGGACCTTAAGTGCCCAGCTTCTCGAGGAGAAGCTCGCGCACCCGCCCGCCGTCGGCGTTGCCGCGGGTCGCGCGCATCACCTGACCGATTAGGAACCCTATAACCTTCTGGTCGCCGCCACGGACGCGCTCGGCCTCCTCGGGGTTGGCGGAGATCACCTCGTCAACCACCCCGCCGAGTTCGTCAGAGCCGACGGCTGCAAGTCCCTCGCGCTCGACGACGGCCGTCGGGGACTCGCCGGTCTCGACGACGCGGTCGAGTACGTCCTTTGCTGCGGAGCGGGAGATCGTGCCTTCCCCGACGAGCCCTATCAACTCAGCCATCCGCTCCGGGGTTACTCTAGACCCCGAGACGTCCATCCCCGTCTCGTTCAGGCGCCCGCGCAGCTCAACCGTGATCCAGTTCGCCGCCTGTTTGGGATCCACTCCCGGAGCTCCGGCGACCTTCTCGTAGAAGACGGCGAGGTCCCTGTCGGCGATGAGGACGCCGGCGTCGTAGTCGGAGAGGCCGTACTGCTCCATGAAGCGGGCGCGCATCTGGCCCGGCAGCTCGGGGAGGCTGCTCTCTATCTCGCGCACCCAGGACGGCGTGATCTCCACGGGCAGGAGGTCGGGCTCGGGGAAGTAGCGGTAGTCGTGGGCGTACTCCTTGCTCCTGAGCTCGTGCACCTCGTCGTCGTCTGGGTCATAGTGCAGCGTCGTCTGCTCGACACGCCCGCCGGACTCGAGGATCCTGCGCTGGCGCTCCAGCTCCCGCGCGAGCCCCCGCTCGACGAAGCGGAAGGAGTTCATGTTCTTGAGCTCGGTCTTGGTGCCGAAGGTACCGTCGGGGTTGCGGATACTGACGTTGGCGTCGCAGCGGAGCTGGCCCTTCTCCATGTCCGCCTCGGAGACGCCTATGGCCCGGAGTATGTCTTTCAGGTGGTTGGCCGTCGCGCGCGCCGCCTCGGGCGATGGTATGTCGGGCTCAGTGACGATCTCCATTAGCGGCGTACCGCCGCGATTGAAGTCCACGAGCGAGCCGACGGAGCCGTGCATCCGGCCCGACTCCCCGACGTGGACGTTCTTGGCCGCGTCCTCCTCGAGGTGGAGCCTCGTGATGCCAACCCGGATCGTCTCTCCGTCGCCCAAGGGCACGTCGAGGTAGCCGCCGGTGCAGATCGGAGCATCGTACTGGGAGATCTGGTACCCCTTCGGGAGGTCGGGGTAGAAGTAGTTCTTGCGGGCGAAGACGGCCTTCTCCGCGATATCGCAGTTGAGCGCGAGCCCCGCCCTCACGCCGAGCTCTATGGCCTTCTCGTTTGTTACCGGCAGCGCCCCCGGATGCCCGAGGCAGACCGGGCAGGTGTGGGTGTTCGGCGGCTCGCCGTAGGTTACCCGGCAGCCGCAGAACATCTTGGTCTCCGTCGCCAGGTGGGCGTGGAACTCCAGCCCTATGACCGCCTGGTAGGTCTGTCTCTCCTGCACTTCCAAGTGATGAGCCCCTCGCATCCGACGCCTTTCATGGCTATTCTAGCATCGCGAAGAGCAGGCGCCGGATGCTAGAATGTCTTGAAACTATTATGTCAATCGGGGAGAGAGACGACACCATCCGCGCGGATGAGAGGCCGCACCTCATCGTGTTGCGCGGTCCGAGCCTCGGGGACTTCTTCGCGCTCGAGGGGGAAGCACTGGTCCTCGGGAGCGACCCCTTCCGGGCCGACGTCGTGGTCAGGGACATCGAGGTCTCGCCCGAGCACGCGGGGATCGTGCGCGAGCCCGAGCGCGGGAGCTACGTATTGAGGGACCTCGGCGAGGGCACCACCATCAACGGCGAGGTTCTCGAGGGCGAGCGCGCGCTCACGGATGGGGACAGGATCTTCATCGGCGACTCTGTGCTCGAGTACTCGCACGGGGACCCGGTGCGGGCGGACTTTCATGGCGCCCTGCACCGCCTCGTCAGCCGCGACTACCTGACCGGCCTGCTAGTGAAGAACCGCTTCGACGTGGAGTTCGAGCACAGCCTGGAGGCAGCGGCGTCGGCGGGGCAACCCCTGAGCGTGCTCATGGCCGACATAGACAACCTCAAGAAGGTCAACGACGCCCACGGCCACCTCCTCGGCGAGTACGTCGTCGGGGAGATCGGGCGCATCATCGGGGAGCTGCACGAG
>JARDZQ010000262.1 GCA_029240775.1 Rubrobacteraceae bacterium
TCCGCTTCAAGGGCATCATCTGCGAGAGGTGCGGCGTGGAGGTTACGCGGGCACGCGTGCGCCGCGACAGGATGGGCCACATCGAGCTCGCCGCCCCGGTGGCGCACGTGTGGTTCGTCAAGGGTGTGCCCAGCAGGATGGGTTATCTGCTCGATATAAGCCCCAAGGAGCTCGACCGGGTGCTCTACTTCGCCAGCTCCATCGTCACCAGGGTGGAGCGCGAGGAGCGCGCCAACGACATAGATCTGCTCCGCGGCAGGGTCGAGGATGAGATCCAGCAGCTAGAGCTGGACAGGGACGAGGAGATAGACCAGATCCACGCCCTCAGGACCAAGCGCGAGAGCGTGATAAAGGGCGAGAGCTCGCCCGATGAGCTGACCGAGGAGTTCGCGGACATTCCTGAGGAGGACCGCGAATCGGCCATAGCCAAGGTCCACAAGGAGGCCGAGGAGGCCATCGCTGACATCGGCCGCTCCGTGACCGAGCAGATAGGGCTCGTCAGGCGCGCCTGGGAGGAGTTCCAGACGCTGGAGCCACGCCAGATCGTGGACGACGAAGAGCTCTTCCGCGAGATGAAAGACCGCTTCGGCGACGAGTACGGCTACGGCGTGTACTTCCGCGGCGGCATGGGCGCCGAGGCCGTCAGGGACCTCATCGAGCAGGTCGATCTGGAGCAGGAGGCGCAGGATCTTCGCGACACCGTCGCCTCCTCCAAGGGCCAGAAGCGCCAGAAGGCCATCAAGCGCCTCAAGGTCGTGGACGCCTTCCGCTCCAGCGGCAACGGCCCCGAGTGGATGGTCATGGAGGCTATCCCCGTCCTGCCGCCGGACCTGCGCCCGATGGTCCAGCTCGACGGCGGACGCTTCGCGACGAGCGACCTCAACGACCTGTACCGCAGGGTCATAAACAGGAACAACAGGCTCCGTCGTCTGCTCGACCTCGGGGCACCAGACGTGATCGTCAACAACGAGAAGCGGATGCTGCAGGAGGCCGTCGACGCCCTCTTCGACAACGGTCGTAGGGGCCGCGCCGTCACCGGCGCCGGCAACCGCGCCCTCAAGTCCCTCTCTGACATGCTCAAGGGCAAGCAGGGCCGCTTCCGCCAGAACCTGCTCGGCAAGCGCGTGGACTACTCCGGCCGTTCGGTGATCGTGGTAGGCCCTGGCCTGCAGATGCACCAGTGCGGCCTGCCGCGGCTCATGGCCGTCGAGCTCTTCAAGCCCTTCGTTATGAAGGTGCTCGTGGACAGGGCTCTCGCGCCGAACATCCGCAGCGCCAAGCAGATGGTGGAGAGGCTACGTCCCGAGGTCTGGGACGTGCTGGAGGACGTGATCAAGGAACACCCCGTTCTCTTGAACCGCGCCCCGACGCTCCACCGCCTCGGTATCCAGGCCTTCGAGCCGGTGCTCGTGGAGGGTAAGGCCATTCAGGTCCATCCGCTCGTCTGCTCCGCCTTCAACGCTGACTTCGACGGCGACCAGATGGCCGTGCACGTGCCGCTCTCACCAGAGGCGCAGGCCGAGGCCCGCGTTCTCATGCTCTCCACGCAGAACATCCTGCTGCCGGCGAACGGGTTCCCCATCGCCGTACCTTCGCAGGACATGGTGCTAGGGCTCTACTACATAACCTACGAGCCGGAGGGCTTCGAGGACGCCGAGCCCAAGGCGCTTATCTCTTCCTACGACGAGGCCGAGGCCGCGTACAAGGAAGGTACGCTCAAGATCCACGACAAAATAATCACCCGTCGCAACGGCGAGAGGATCGAGACGACCCTCGGGCGCGTCCTGTTCAACGAGAACGTCGAGCAGACGCTGAGGGACTACCTCGGTGATGCCTACGACGCCGAGTCTTATCCCTACATCAACCACACGTTGAAGAAGGGTGAGATCAAGAACCTCGTGGCCGAGTACGTGGCCCACTTTCCGACCGAGCTGGTGAGCCAGCTCCTCGATAACCTGAAGAGGGTCGGCTTCCACACGGCCACCAGGGCCGGCATCTCGGTCGGCAAGAACGACATCGTCGTGCCTGAGCAGAAAGAGGAGATACTCGAGCGTTTCCAGGGTCAGGTCGACGAGATCGAAGACCAGTGGGACCAGGGCTTCATCTCCGACGACGAGAGGCTGGAGCGCGTCATAACGCTCTGGACCGAGGCCAAGAACGAGGTCGAGCAGGCGATGAAGGACAACCTCTGGCGCCTGAACCCGATCTACATGATGGCCGACTCCGGCGCCCGTGGTAACTACAATAACTTCACCCAGCTCGCCGGTATGCGCGGCCTGATGACGAACACGAAGGGCGAGATCATCGAGGAGCCTGTGAAGTCCAACTTCATGGAAGGCCTCTCGGTGCTGGAGTACTTCACCTCGACCCACGGTGCCAGGAAGGGCCAGGCCGACACGGCCCTGCGTACCGCCGACTCGGGCTACCTGACCCGTCGCCTCGTCGACGTCTCCCAGGACGTCGTCGTGAACGACGAGGATTGCGGCTCGGGGGGATACGTGGAACTGCCGCTGTACCTCGAAGGCGGACGCGGCGACAAGAACGACTCGGTGGCGGCCCGTTTCCTGGCCCGCGACCTCATCAACCCCGAGACGGGAGAGATCGTCGCCGAGGCCGGCACGGACATCACGCCACGCCTGCTCGCCACCTGGCAGGATGAGCTGCCGCGTGAGACGCTCGTTTCGGTACGTACGCCCTCCAAGTGCGAGAACCCGCAGGGCGTGTGCCAGACCTGCTACGGCAGGGCGCTCTCGACCTACCGTCCCGTGGACGTGGGCGAGGCCGTAGGCATCATCGCGGCCCAGTCCATCGGCGAGCCTGGTACCCAGCTCACCATGCGTACTTTCCATACCGGTGGTATCGCCGGCGAGGACATCACGGCCGGTCTTCCGCGGGTCGTCGAGCTCTTCGAGGCTCGTCACCCCAAGGCCGAGGCGACGCTGGCAGAGATCGACGGCATCGTCTCCCTCGAGGAGGCTGACTCGGACCGTCTGATCAAGGTGGTCATAACCGCCCCGGACAACTCCGACGTGCGCGAGTACAAGGTCGAGCGCCAGCTCCTCAAGCCGGAGTTCGTGGAGGGCGCCGAGATCAGGGCTAACACCCCGATCACGGAAGGCTCCATCTACCCGCACGCGATCCTCGAAAACGACCTCCGCTACGGCCGCGGCAGCACGACCACCGAGCGTTACCTGGTGGACGAGGTGCAGAAGGTCTACAGGGCTCAGGGCGTGGATATCCACGACAAGCACATCGAGGTGATAGTCCGCCAGATGCTCCGCAAGGTCGTCATCGACGACCCGGGCGACACGAAACTGCTCCCCGAGCAGGTCGCCGACCGCTTCTCGGTCCTCGCGGAGAACGAGCGCGTCGAGGAGGAGGAAGGCCGCCCCGCCACCTACCACACGGTGCTGATGGGCATAACCAAGGCCTCGCTCGCCACCGACAGCTTCCTCTCGGCAGCCTCTTTCCAGGAGACGGCCCGCGTCCTTACCGACGCTGCCATCGAGGGCAAGGTGGACAGCCTCGCAGGCCTGAAAGAGAACGTCATTATCGGGAAGCTCATACCCGCAGCCACAGGACTGCCGCGTTACAGGCGGCTCACCGTGGCCGTCGAGGGCTACAGGACGCAGGACGTCGATGAGCTCGACATAGCAGCGTCTTAGAGCCCTCATAGCAATCAGCCCTCAGCCTCTTCGGCTGGGGGCTGCCGCTTTGCGCGGTATACGGACGGGAAAGGGTCCAACCTGACAAGACAACAACGGCTCATGGAGGAGGTCCGAAGCCGCGTGGAAGGTTGGGAGACGGAGCCGATACACTGAAGGCTGACAGCTCTATTCGCTTGACATAGCGGCCTTCTGAGCCTAAAATAATGCGTCGCGGTTACGAGTCGTTACCAATGGGTAGCAAAGGCTTCGTGCCGTGGCACGTGATTCTGTAAGCCCCTTTGCACGGATAGAGAGAGAGGCGCGTCCATGCCGACGACCAACCAGCTTGTGCGCAACGAGCGGGAGAAACAGACGAAGAAGGCGGCGACGCCGGCGCTGCAGGGGTCTCCCCAGAAGCGCGGCGTGTGCACGCGCGTCTCGACCACCACGCCGA
>JARDZQ010000263.1 GCA_029240775.1 Rubrobacteraceae bacterium
GTTGCCGCTGGTAGAGGCGAGCAGGGCCAGGGACCTTATCGAAGGCGCAGGACTGGCCGTGAGCTCGATCTGCCCAAGCGTCACACCCGAGCGCGACCTCGCCTACCCCGATCCGGATTTGCGCGAGAACGCTATGCGCTTCCTCAAGGAGGTCACGGATCTCGCGAACGCTGTCGGGGCGCCCGTGATCATCATCGCTCCTACCGCCTTCCTCAGGACCCGGCCTGTAGCGTCGTAGAGCGAGGAGTGGGATCTGGCGGTTGAGAGCATCAGGGACGCCGGCGGTTACGCCGCCTCGGTGAGAGTAGACCTCGCCTTCGAGCTGGACCCCCGAGCCGCCACGCGCTCCGGCCTCGTCCCGTCCGAGAGGCGCGAAGACCCGACGCTCTACCTTATGGAGCAGGGGATGAAACACCTCAAGCGTCTCGAGTCTGAACTCGAAGTCGTCTAGTCAATTGAAGCTGGCACGCTGCCTCAGCTCCGGTCCCGCATCCCGGCGATGATGAGCTCGAGCCCGAACTCGAACTCCCGGTCGTGGTCGACCTCCTCCAGATAAGGCGCGAGCTCGCAGAGGTTTGGGAACTCCGCGGGCGAGAGCGAACGCGCACCGAGACGCGAGCCATTGGGCTCGAGGGTGAAGCCCCGGATCTCCGCCATCGCGTACCCGAAGGCGTAGCTCGAAAGTGCGCGGAACGCGTGCAGAGCGGTCTCCCGCTCGAAGCCAGCCCGCCGTAGAGTCTGCAAGAGCTCCTCGACTAGCCATGCTCCGTCCATCGTATCGGGCGGCCGGTTGACGAGGAGGGGGAAGACGTTGGGATGCTCGTGGGCGAGACGCCGGAACGCCCGGTAGCCCTCCTTGATGCGCTCCTCCCAATCATGGGTCTCGGGTGGAACCTCAAGCTCGCCAAGCAGGACCTCCACCATGCCGTCAAGCAATGCGCTCTTGTTCGGGACGTGGTTGTAAAGCGACATCGCCTTCACCCCTAGCTCCGACCCCAACCGCCGCATGGTGAGCGCTTCGAGTCCCTCGCGATCGGTGAACCGCACCGCCTCCTCCAGCACCCGCCGCCGGCTCAAGGGTTGTCGTCCCGCCACGACCATCAGGGCCCTCCTCATGAACCCCACGCCTCTAACAAGTATAGGCGAGATCCTTACGTTGTAAATATATGGTTGGGAGACGAGGTTAGAGGGGCCGCTGTGTCCGCGACTACTCGTAGGTGCTGGCTTTCTGCTTCTGGCGCTCTATCGCGGCCTTGACGGCGCGTGCGTCGGGGAGGGCCATACGCTGCAGCTCGAAATGACGGCCGTTATTGTCCAGGATAGTGAGGGCGCAGTTGATCACGCCCCGTATCCGGACCGCCGAGACGTCCCTGATGCTTATGGCCTCGACATGCTGTCCCTGCCACCCGCTGCGCAACTCTACCCTGTCGGCATAGACGGCGACGACGTTGTTGCCGCGCGCCGTCGCCTGGGTTATCGGTGGTTCCAAATGCTCTCCATCCTGTACGTACCGCACACCGTCCTACGCGGAAGGACCCCGAAGACGCGTTACCCGGGGCCTTTCGCCGCAGACACCGGCCGGAGACAGAGCCCCGGCCGGTGCGGTTGTCGCTCGTTCTAGACGGTTCCTTCGGCCGTCCTGTCCAGGGGGTCGGGGATCTTGCTGGCGCCGTTCCCGTTCTGGTAGTCGGTGGCGACGAGGTCCGGGTAACCGTAGACTCCGTGCTCGTGGATGTCGAGACCGTCGAGCTCCTGGTCCGGCTTGACCCTGACGCCGATGGTGGCCTTGAGGGTCGCGAAGACCGCGAGCGAGGCGAGGAAGACGAAGCCGCCGCAGGCGACGATGCCGAGGGCCTGGATGCCGAGCTGGTAGAGGCCGCCGCCGTAGAAGAGGCCGGGCCGGCCGATGGCAGCGAGCTCGGGGGTGGTGAAGAGACCGGCCGACAGCGTGCCCCAGATGCCGCCCATGCCGTGAGCCGCGATCGCCCCGAGCGGGTCGTCGACCCCGATACCGTCCACGAAGACGAGTGTCGCGTACATCACGACGCCGGCGACGAAGCCGATGACGATAGAAGCCCACGGGGCGACGAAGGCGCACGGGGCGGTGATGGCGACGAGGGCGGCTATGGCGCCGTTGCCGCCCATCCCGACGTCGACGTGACGCCGGTAGGCGTAGCTCATGAGCATCGCGCCGAGCACGCCCGCAGCGGCGGCAAGGGTCGTCGTGAGGGCGATGTCCGCGATCTGCGGTGTCGCTGCCATCGTCGAGCCGGGGTTGAAGCCGTACCAGCCGACCCAGAGGATGAGGACGCCGAGCACGGCGAGCGGCATGTTGTGGCCGGGGATGGTGACCGGACGTCCCTCGTCGTTGTACTTGCCCAGGCGGGGTCCGAGGAGCAGGGTCCCGGCCAGCGCCGCCATTGCGCCCGAGAGGTGCACGACCGTCGAGCCGGCGAAGTCCTGCATCCCGAGCTCCGTCAGCCAGCCACCGCCCCAGATCCAGTGCCCCACCAGCGGGTAGAGGAGACCGGCGAAGACGACTGCGAAGATGACGTACACGGCGAACTTGGTTCGCTCGAGCATGGTGCCCCACACGATCGCCAAGGAGACCGCGCAGAACGCGACCTGGAAGAGGAACTTGGCCGAGAGCGGAACCTGCGTCCACGAGAGCCCGGCATACACGTCGTTCACGGCGTTCTGGGGCACGGCGAGGAACCAGCCCTGCGTCCCCATTATGGCGTTGCCGGTTCCGAAGGCGATCGCGAAGCCCACGGCCCAGAAGAGCATGGCCGCTATCGCGAGGTTGACGAGTATCTTGGCGACTACGCTCCCGACGTTCTTCATCCGGGAGAAGCCGACCTCGAGCATCGCGAACCCCGCCTGCATGAACAGCACAAAGACCGCCGCTATGAGGACCCACACGGTGTCCATCGCGAGCGAGAGGTCGGCGACCGTCGGCCCGTCCTGCGCTAGCGCCAGGCCCGGTAGCGCGAGCACCAGCATGAGAACCATCGTCGTTAGTAAACCAAGCCTCCGCAAAAGCTGCCTCCTTCGAGCAAGGGTATATTCTTTACGAATATAGTCTAGGCACCGCTACCCGAAGGGTCTTTAGCCGAGTGTACAAAGATGGTGCCCCTGCCACGCACTCTTGTTGTGGCGTACGTACAGAAGGGCGTGCTGAAAGCTATCTATCCGAGAAGCTGGAGGGCTGTCCGGGTACGCGGCCGAGGAGCTGCATGGCCTTTATGCCGAGCGTGAGTCGTTCGCGGTCCTCGCTCTTGTCCACGTCGAGCCCGGTGAGCTCGCCGACGCGGTCGAGGCGATAGCGGATGGTGTGGCGGTGGGCGAAGAGGCCGGTGGCGGTCTTCACGGTCGAGGCGTCGTTCTCCAAATAGGTGGTGAGGGTGTGGACGAGCTCCGTGCCGTAGCGCGAGTCGTAATGGACGACCGGCTCCAGGGTCTCGGCGTAGAACGCTTCGAGCTCCTCGGGGTTCTCCTGCAGGACGCGGAACAAGAGCTTGTAGGTCCCAGTCCCCTCGAAGGTCGAGACGGAGGAGGGGCCGTGTATGCGGTGCCCGATCTCCAGGGCGACCTCTGCTTCCGAGTAGGCATCCGGTAGCAGGGCGGGGTTTCTCTTGTAGCGCCCGATGCCGACGGAGACCGTGAGGTCGGGCAGGAGCCCCTTGGCGTAGCGCTGGACGTTCCTCGCCAGCCGCTGTGCCAGCTCGGGTAGCTCCTCCGGCGGCTCGTTATCCGAAGGGCCGAGGAAGAGGATGACGTTGTCGGAGCGGGGTCCGAGCAGGAAGTTCGAGAAGAGCTGGCGGGCCTGCAGGCGCACGGCGTCGGCCAGGCGCCGCTTGAGTTCCTGTATGGCGGGCTCCTTGGGCTTGCGGCGCTCCAGGTAGCGGGCGAAGTCGTCTATGTCCACTACGAGAACGAGCGCGCCCTCCGAGAGTTCGGCGTCCAGGTAGCCGGCGCGTTGCAGGAGGAGCTCGATCGAGCCGTAGTGGCCGTTTATGAGGTCGTCCACGAAGTCGCCCCTGACGCCGAGCTCGGTCTCGAGGCGGATGCGCTCCTTGCCGAGCTCGGTCTCCAGGA
>JARDZQ010000264.1 GCA_029240775.1 Rubrobacteraceae bacterium
TCCACGAGCCCGAGCTCTTTAGCTTGCTGGCCCGAGTAGACGCGGCCGTCGGCGATCTCGCGCACCCGCTCTTCGGGGAGGTCGCGCCCCTCCACGATCACGGAGACGAACTCGTTGTAGGACTCGTCCACGATGGACTGCAGGATCTCGCGCTCCTCCGGCGTGAGGTTCCTGAAAGATGACCCCATGTCCTTGAACTCGCCACTCTTGACGACCTCCTGCTCGACGCCGTAGTCGTCGGCCAGCTCCGAGAAGTCGGTGAGCGAGAAGATAACGCCTAAGGAGCCGGTGAGCGTGGTCTCGTTGGCGACTATCCTGTCGGCTGCGGTCGAGATGTAGTAGCCGCCCGAGGCCGCGGTGTCGCCCATGGAGACGACTACCGGCTTGCCCGAGGACTCCCTGAAGTCCAGGATGGACTGGTGCATCTCGTCGCTCGCCGTGACCCCTCCCCCGGGGGAGTTGACCTCGAGCACGACCGCCGCGACGGCCGGGTCCGCCTCCGCCTGCCGTAGCGCGTCGGCGAGCCCCTCGGGGGTAACCGGCGGCTGGGTGCCCGGCACGGAGTTGTCGGCGGAGGCGATGGTGCCCACCACCGGCACGACGGCTACCTTCTCCGGGCCCTCCCCCGAGACGTACTCCTCCTCGTAGACCGCCGCGGAGGCGCCCGGGCCGCTTGCGCCCACGGCGAGGACGACCACGACGGCACCTACCGTCAGGACGACCAGGCCGAGCGCCACGAGCCCGCCGACGACGAAGGGCCACCGGCGCCGCCTGCGCCCCCCGGTGCCACCAGCTGCGTTCTCCGGTTCCCTCTGGGAATTACTGCTCCCTGGCTCCACGTGCTTCGCCTTTCCTGATGCTTTTTACTGCGGAGCGGTGGTGCCCACGAGGATGCCCATCCCCACCAGCACCACGGCTACGAGGATTATAAGGGCGAGGCAACCGGCGCACGAGACGGCGCACGACCCCGCGGACTCGCCGTAGCCGATCCGGCGGGCCAGCGCGGCCCCGACAACCACGAGGACCACGTGCCACACGAGGGTGCCGAGCGCGACGAGACCGCCCACGAGACCGGCGAGCGTGCCCGCTATGCTCTCCACCCCTAGCGCCGCCTGCAACCCCGTTCCCAGGAGCTGGAAGAGGGCGCCGAGCGCGAGCGGCGCCCCAGCGACCCCGACGACGGCCATCATCGCCGAGAGCGGCCCCTCGCCGTTAAAGAACCGCGTTACTAGCTGCATGACCAGCGAGACCGCGACCCACCACACGAAGGGCGTGAGGACCGAGAGGACGAGCGTGGCGACCTCGGTCGCTCTCACGAGGCTCTCCAGCGCGCCCGGTGGTAGGCCAGGCGGCGCCGGCTGTCCGGCGAACTGCGCCCGTGTCACGCCCGCGAAGACCGAGGCGGCTGCTGTGGCGAGGCTCAGAGCCGCGTAGACGGCGGTGACAACGAAGCCCGCGAGCACGTCTCGCTGCGCGGCGACGTTCCTAAGCACCCTCACCGGTGCCCAGATTACCGCCGCGATACCCACGGCGTTACCTCCCGCTCAGCTCGTCATCGGGCTCGGTGGTGTTGCGGGGTTGCACGCGGGAGCTCCGGCCGGGGACCGGCATGTCGGGGACCTGGAGCCTGCGGCGCCGGCGGCTCCGTCTCAGGATGTCGTCCTTGGCGGCTTCGGGCGGGATCCCCTCGTCGCGGGCCTCCAGGGCGAGGCGCTCGCGGTGGTTGACGATCCAGAGGTACAGGTCCAGCTCCGTCCTGCCGGGGAAGGCGTCGAGGACGCGCTCCTCCCTGACCATCTCTGCTATGGGCGCGTACTGGTACTCGTACCAGTCCCGCAGGGTCTCCTCGGGTGAGATGTAGCGCTTCCAGAGCTGGGAGAGTCTGAAGCCGTGGGCTTCGATGTGGGTGGCCAGCCTCCGGTAGTCTGCCACGTCGGAGAGCTCTAGCCGGATCTCCGGCAGCACGTGGTCTATGGGGAGCCTTTCGAGCACCCGGCGTTGCTCCAGCTTGTGCAGCAGGTCGCGGGCGGTGATCTCCGAGTCTATCGGCACGCGGCTCCTGAGCTCTACGACCTCTGCGTCGATCATCTCCACGCCCTGCTGGCGGGCGACCGAGACGCGGTGGTTGCCGTCCCTGACGAAGTAGGCGTCCCCGATCTTGTAGAGGCTTATGGGGGGGAGCTCCTCGGCCCGGTGCATCATCTTGTCGATGCGTCTCCAGCGGGTGCTCAGGTCTCCCTTCGAGGGCAAGAAAGCCCGGTCGAAGTCCCTGTGACGGCCCACGCTCCCGACGATCTTCTCTACTGGCACGGTCCTCATCCCGAGGTAGACCTGCTCGACCGCCCCGAGGGCGCTCTTTACCTCATCGAAGGAGAGCAGCCGGTTGGAGCCGGGGTCCCCGCGCATGAAAGCCCCTATCCTGCGCAGGAAAGCCCGCCTTCGGGCGCGAGCGAAGTCCTTGTCGGTCTGGAAGTCGTAGTCCATGGTTCTCCGAGAAATCTACAACCAGCCACTCCTAACAACAAGGCCGCCGAGGAAGGTTTTACACCTCGATGATCCTGTGCCCGAAGATGTTTATGACCTTGGTAGCGCCCCGGTACGTGACCCTCTGCTGGTCGGGTCCGTACAGGTGCTCGTGCCCGTGCAGCCACAGGGAGGGCTCGTGGCGGTCTATGAGGTCCAGGAACGACTCGAAGCCGACGTGGGCCTGGTCCTCGGCGTCGCCGAGGCCGAAGGGCGGGGAGTGGGTGACGAAGACCTGCGGTCCCTGTCGCCCGGCGAGCCTGCGACGCAAGATCCTCACCGAGAGCGCCCAGGACCGGAGGCGCATCTGGCGCTCCGTGTACTGGTTGGGGCCGCCGGAGTAGAGACGAGAGCCGGAGAGCCCGGCAACCACGACCCCGCCGGCTTCGCCTTTTACATCCACGATCCGGCCGTCGAGCGGGGTGCAGCCTTCGGGGTACTCGGGGGAGTCGGGGTCGGGGTCGTGGTTGCCCAGGACGTAGTAGACAGGGACGCCGAGGAAGGTGACGATGTACTCCAGGTAGTCGAAGGGAAGATCACCGCAGGAGATCACCGCCTCCACCCCCTTCGCGTAGGAGTTGAGGCTCGGCCCGTGGAGCATCGGCTCCACCCGGTCGCTGATGCACAGGAGCTTCACGTCCTCGCAGAGCATACCGTCTTTCGGGGAGACGTTGCGCCGCACGAGCGGCGGGTAGTACGATCGGGCGTAGCAACGAGACGGGAGGCACGGAGGTGGCGGGTCCCGAGACGCCCAAGCTGATGGTAGACGTGGTGATCCCCGCGGAGAGGGGGGTGGTCCTGATCCGCCGCGCCAGCGAACCCTTTGAAGGGAAGTGGGCATTGCCGGGCGGCTTCGTGGAGGTGGGGGAGACCGTGGAGGAGGCTGCCGACCGCGAGGCGGCCGAGGAGACGGGCCTCGCGGTGGAGGTCGCCCGTCTCATCGGCGTCTACTCCGACCCCGAGCGCGACCCCCGCGGTCACAATGTCAGCGTCGCTTTCCTCGCCCGCGTCCTCAGCGGCGAGCTCGCGGCCTCCTCCGACGCCGCTGAGGTCGCGGTCCTAGATCCTTCATCGGTCGAGCTGGCCTTCGACCACGCGAGAATTATCCAGGATGCGCTTCGTTAGGCTTCAGCAAGATATCTAGAACCCGAAGCCTCATCATTCGAGCGTGGCGAAGAGGTTGTTGAGGGACTCGGAGAGGGTGGGATGGGCGAAGATGCCGTCCCGCAGGACGGTGTAGGGCAGCTTGCCCATCATGGCTATCTGGATCATAGCGGCTACCTCGCCGCCCTCGATGCCGAGTACCGCAGCGCCGAGGATGCGGTGGGACCCGGCGTCTACGACGGCCTTGATCATGCCGCGCTCCTCGTCCACCTCTACTGCCCGGGAGACGTGGCTCATCGGCATCTTCGCTACGAGGACGTCGCGGCCCTGCTCGCGCGCCTCCGTCTCGCTCAGGCCCACCCTCCCGAGCTGCGGGTCCGTGAAGAGGGTGTAGGGAATGAGGCGCCCGTAGGTGGTTGCGTCTGCGCCGTCGATTAGGTTGGCTTTGATGACGCGGAAGTCGTCGTAGGA
>JARDZQ010000265.1 GCA_029240775.1 Rubrobacteraceae bacterium
GACGCCTACCGAACCCCGGCCCAACAATAGGAGCCTGGCGGGTTGCTTG
This sequence comes from Rubrobacteraceae bacterium, assembly GCA_029240775.1. Taxonomy (GTDB): domain Bacteria; phylum Actinomycetota; class Rubrobacteria; order Rubrobacterales; family Rubrobacteraceae; genus JALYGY01. The sequence goes on from JARDZQ010000265.1 coordinate 50, forward strand.
GAGGGGGATTTCCACGAAGGATTAGCAACCTCCGCGTACTTCCGCCAGCCTCTTGTTGGGCATGTTAGTAGCCGCTCTTACCAGGCACAACGCTGAACATGAGAATGAGGTTGCGCCTTATTTGGAAGTCAGTAGCACCTCGGGCGCCAACCGCTTGACAGGAAGGGTAGCTCTCGGCCTTCTTCGTGTCTCCAAAGGCTAGGCCGTAGCACGAGACCGGGCCAGGACCCGCAAGAGCCTTGCCCAGTATAGGTATAGCGTTAGCTACCCGAAACAAGCACCACAGCGTATCCACGTTATTCCGCGTTTCTCTACCCACGCCTTCAAGAGCGCACTAGACGGTGCACAGATTTTGGGCCTGTCTGTCAAGCCGACGTCCGGGTCTGAGTAGTCCGCTATGTGCATGCAGTCGCTCCCGTGCAGGACAGCCCACTTTGCGGGCTTCGGTCAGCACGACAGGGGCTGGACCGAGCGGGAGGCCTCGAGCGCAAGGGCAGGCCCCAGGAGGAGTACATCCAGAAGGTGGAGCGCCCGATCGCGGAGGGCCGTCCGCGAGCCGGAGGCACCTCTACCCGAACGCCTCGAGTCTCCTCTCGTCCACGGCAAAGACGGCGTATCGGTCCCCGGGCGTCCTCCATTCGACGAACAGGGGTGTGGACCGCAGGCGATCGTACAGGAGAGATCTCTCGCGGTCTCCGAGGCGGGATCCGGTCGGCACCAAGACGTAGTCTACGTCGTGTCGGCGCAGGATGGCGACCATCTCCTCGTCGGTGGGACCACTGAAGAAGACCCGCACGTCCATGACGCCCTGCGGCACCTCGACCCGTCCGCCCGTGCGCTTCTCCAACTCGGGCAGGACGCCCAGGATCGAGCCCCCCCTCAGGGTCACCACGTTCGCGTTGGCCGAGTACGCCGGGATGCACGTGTTCTCGAGGTCGGGGGCGAGGACGACGCTCGGCCTGTCCAGGATCTCCCCGAGCCAGGGGTAGACGGGTGCTACGCACGACCTCCCTGCCGGACCGCCTTTCTGGCCCGAGCGGTAGAAGTCCCTGGCGCCTTCTACGGCGGACGGCCACGCCGCCGCCACGAGTCCCGCCACGAGCAGGACGGGGAGGAGCCGGGTGGCGCCGCGGGGGACGCCTAACCTGTTCAGTCCCCTGTCCACCAGCCCCGTCGCCGAGAAGGCCGCCCACCCGAGGCTCAGCGCGGCGGCCAGAGGGATGGGCCACGCCAGGCGCCACAGCTGGCCGGGGAGCACGATCCTGTCCCCCACGAACGTGGCGATAGGGGGCACGTAGCACACGATGGTGGCCAGGGCGAGCGTCCCGAAGAGCAGCTGGGCCGCGAGGCTTCTCTTCAGGCGCGACAGCAGGAAAGGCAGCCCGAGCACGAAGGCCGCCAGTATCGCCGGGTTCAGTATCAGCGAGGGGTGCATTATGTAGTAGCCGCCTTCGAGTTCGAGGATGTGCTTCCACCACGGCTTCACGAACACCATGTTGGCCAGCACCTCGGGCTCGTGGGAGTTTATGTCCGCGTCGCTCAGCACGGCGGTCAGCGAGTTCCCCGTGCCGAGGACGTAGAGGGCGGGGACGAGTACGACGCTCCAGAGAGCGACCGCCAGGGCGACCATCATCGTCCAGGCCTCCCGCCTGCGCCAGTTGAGGGCGACGTGGACGAGGCCGAACCCCGCCACGCACAGGCCGATTATCGCCAGCCCCACGGGGTGCGTGGTCATCACCGACCAGCAGGTGAACGCGAAGGCGACCAGGTAGCGCGGCGCGCGGCTCTCTACGAAGGCGAAGGCGAAGGCGAGCGAGACGGGTAAAAAGAGAAACTTCGCGACGAACTTGTCCTCCGCTATGCGGCTGATGAACTCGCCGCCGAAGGTGAAGACCGAGGGCTCGATGTAGACGAGGAAGAACAGGGCGTACATGCAGCCGGACAGCAGCGCCGCCGCCTCGCTCTTCATCAGGGTCCGGGCCAGGGCGTAGAAAGCGAGCAGGGAGACGAAGACCAGCGTCGGGGCCAGGTAGTCGAGCACCAGCACGACCGGGTCTATGCCGGAGATGCGGGAGAGGGCGGCCTGCTGCAGCAACCAGCCGTTGATCTGGGCGCGCGAGAGCTCGGTTATCTGGCCGAAGTAAGGCTCGCGCACGGCGAGCCTCTCCGCCTCCAGGAAGTCGCGCACGTAGGCCAGGTAGACCCAGAGGTCGTTGTACGGGTGCGGCACCTTCCATCCGCAGGCTACCGTGAGGGCCGCGCCGAGCAGCAGGAAAGGAATCCACAGCCACCGGCCGGAGGTTTCGTGCGGGACGTCGTCCTCCTGTTGGTCCGGGCGTCTGCGGACGGCCACTATCATGGCCGCCGTTAGGAATGACGCGAGCACCGCGCCGATGACCCACAGGTACGCGTCGAAGCTCAGGTGCGCCAGGAGCACTGGGACGCCCGCGAGCCCGAAGATGCCCGCACTGATCACGAACGAGGCGGGCACCAGGGCGGCGCCGGAGAAACGGTCGGCGAAGTACCAGTGCGAGACCAAGAGCCCCGGCATCACGAACAGGAAGAGCGTGCCTGCGAAGGCGACGATGGGATAGGCTTCGAGAAGGCCCCGCATGGGGCCGACGACGATCATGGCCCCCGCGCTCGCCAGGACGAGGGGCATCTCGAGCGAGCGCGGGCGGCCAAGCGCCTCTTTCGCCTCCTTGTACCCGATCATGGCCTCTCTCTGGACTCCCGTCTATGCGCCACTCAAGGACACCGGGGATTCTACGCCAACCAGCGCGAGGATGAACCGCGAGCTAGACTGACCCGCTCCGGCGCCACCGCGCCCTGCCTTCGATGTAGAGGTCGCCGCCGCGCAGGTCGTTGATCACGACGACGGGGAAGTCTTCGACGACGAGCCGGCGGACCGCCTCGGGGCCGAGGTCCTCGTAGGCGACCACCTCGGCCTCCTTCACGCGGTCGGCCAGGAGCGCGGCCGTCCCTTCGACCGCGCCGAGGTAGACGCACCCGTGCTCTCGCATGCTCCACTTCACCTCTTCCGAGCGTGCGCCCTTGCCGACCATGCCCTTTAGGCCGCGTTCGATCAGGAGCGGCGAGAAAGGGTCCATCCTGGAGGCGGTGGTCGGCCCCGCTGGTCCGAGCACGCTGCCTGGGCGCGCCGGAGCCGGCCCCGTGAAGTAGATGATCTGCCCCTCCGGGTCGAAGGGGAGCGGCTCTCCATTTTCGATAGCGTCCTTCATGCGGGCGTGGGCCGCGTCGCGCGCGGTGTAGACGACCCCGTGCAGGAGCACGACGTCGCCGCTCTCGAGCGGCTCTAGGTCGCGCCGCTCGAGGGGCGTTTCGAGGCGGACAGGCTCGATGCTCGTGGCTCCGCTCACAGCTCGACCGAGGAGGTGCGATGGGAGTGGCAGTCCAGGTTCACAGCGACGGGGAAGGCGGCGATGTGCGTCGCGAAGCTCTCGACGTGGACCGCGAGCGCCGTCACCGTGCCGCCGTAGCCGGCCGGCCCGATGCCAGTGTCGTTTATGGCCTCGAGAAGCTCCCTCTCCAGCCTTGCTACCTTGGGATCTGGGCTCGGCTCGCCGGAGGGCCGGGTGAGGGCCTTCTTGGCGAGCAGGGCCGCCCTCTCGAACGGTCCGCCTATGCCGACGCCGATTGTAAGGGGCGGGCTCGCGTTCGGCCCGGCTCTCTCGACCGTCTCGACGACGAAGCGCTTCATCCCCTCGACGCCCTCGGCGGGGGTGAGCATTCTTAGAGAGCTCATGTTGTCGCAACCGGCCCCCTTCACTAGCATCGTCAGCTTCAAGGCGTCGCCCTGCACCAGGTCGTAGTAGACGATCGCCGGGGTGTTGTCGCCGGTGTTGGTTCTGTCTACCGGTCCCCGGACGATGGACTTGCGCAGGAACCCCTCATCGTAGCCACGGCGGACGCCCTCGTCTATCGCTTCGCCGAGCTCGCCTCTCACCACGCGGACCTCGCTCCCGAGCTCGACGAAGAAGACCGCGTAGCCCGTGTCCTGGCA